>JAFYUA010000323.1 GCA_017549745.1 Clostridia bacterium
ATTATCTTGATGAGCCGCCCCAAAAACATCCTCACTCCCGAGGAAGAGAAGCGCCGTGCAATTGTTGAAGCCACCTACAAAAATGCACTTGCATCAGGTGATGCCAATGTGTATTTCTTAGACGGTGCGGCACTCACTGCATTTTGCGGCAATGACGGCACAGTTGACAACTGCCACCCCACCGACTATGGCTTTGCATCGATGGCAAAGGCAGTGGGCAGCGTGATAGAATCCAACAAAAGCATATTAGAGTACATAACCAAATAATTTGGAGGTCATATTTTGGAAACACTAAAGCAAAATTCAAAACGCATGGGTGAATATATACTCACCTTTATAAAATGGCTGCTCATAGCTTCGGTGGTGGGCATAGTAGGCGGACTTTTGGGCAGTGCCTTTCACCTCAGCGTGGACTATGTCACAGAGCTAAGACATGAGCATGGCTGGCTTTTGTTTCTGCTGCCTGTGGGCGGTGTGGTGATATGCGCCATGTATCATCTGTTCAGAGGCAAAGGAAGCATCGACACCAACCGCGTGCTCGACTCTGTGCGCGGCGGCGAAAAGGTGCCTCTTGTGATGGTACCACTCATTTTTGTGAGCACAGTCATCACCCACATGCTCGGCGGCTCGGCAGGCAGAGAGGGCGCGGCGCTTCAGCTTGGCGGCGGCATCGGCTACAACTTCGGAAAGCTTGTGCGCCTCAAAGAAAATGACATGCACATCATCGTCATGGCAGGCATGAGCAGTGTGTTTGCAGCACTTTTCGGCACTCCTCTCACCGCGGCGGTGTTTTCGCTTGAGGTGGTGAATGTGGGCGTGTTTCATTATGCGGGCATGCTCCCCTGCATCATTGCAGCGGTGGTGGCGTTCAATGTGGCATCCATGCTTGGCATTGCGCCTGTGCGCTTTGCGGGCATTGCATTTGATGCACTTGCCTTGCCGTCTGCCCTCAGAGTCATTACGCTTGCGGTGCTTTGTGCTTTGGTGAGCATACTTTTTTGCGTGGCAATCAAAAAATGCGAGCACACTATGGAAAAGCTCCTGCCCAATCCCTATGTGCGCACCGTTGTGGGTGCAGCCCTGATTCTTGTGCTCACCCTTGTTCTCGGCTCCACCGACTACAACGGCGCAGGCATGAACATCATAACCGATGCCATTGGCGGCAATGCAAAACCCGAGGCGTTTTTATTAAAGATAATCTTCACTGCAATCACCATTTCGGCTCTCTTCAAGGGCGGCGAGATAGTGCCTGCGTTTTTTGTGGGGTCTACCTTTGGTTGCGTGGCAGGCGCACTTCTTGGTCTTGAACCATCGTTTGGCGCAGCCATCGGCTTTGTGGCTCTGTTTTGCGGTGTGGTCAACTGTCCGCTTGCGTCACTGCTTCTGGCTCTTGAAGTGTTTGGAGCAGAGGCTATAGTATATTTTGCAATCGTGTGCGCAGTGTCATATATGATGTCGGGCTATTTCGGACTCTACAAAAGCCAGAAATTTGTGTATTCAAAGCTTCATGATAATCTGTTAGGATAGAATCTGAAATGATGTAAATTATTGTTTGTTTTTGCAGGTTTGGGTGTGCTTTTGCAGCGACCCTGCAGAAATAGCAAGTATTGCTATTTCGAAGCCCAAGCAGAAAAAGCATACCCAAACCTGCAAAGTACAATGTTTGCTAAATAATTGTGAGCTCCCCTGCAAATAATACAAACGAAAGGTTGTGTTTGTATGAAATTTGGCAAAGGGGAGCTCATTTTGATTTCCAAAAACATTGCGCTCACACTTCTCGGCACGGCGGTGCTTGCTTTTGGCACCTCGCTTTTTATCATTCCCTTTGACCTCGTCACAGGCGGAGTGACGGGTGTGGCAATAGCGCTTGAGCACATCTTCGGGCAGTTTATGCCCATAGGCTCTCTCATTGCCATTCTCACCTGGACTCTCTTTTTTGTGGGGCTTTTTGTGCTTGGCAGAGGCTTTGCGCTCAAAACCTTTGTGTCGGCGCTTTTCTACCCTGTGTGCATAAGCCTTTTTTCGCGCCTCGCCTCGCCCGATGTGATGAACGGCTTTTTCTGCCTCGGCACTTCCCGCTATGGGCACATTGCCGTCATTCTTGCCACCATCTTTGGCGGTGCCTTGGTGGGGGCGGGCTGCGCCATCACCTTTTTGGGCGGCGGCTCAACGGGCGGCATGGACATCGTTGCATTTTCCATATGCAAAATCTTCAAAAAGCTCCGAAGCTCCGTTGCCATATTCTGTGTTGATGCGTGTGTCATCTTCTTTGGCATGTTTGCTTTGGGTGACCTTGTGCTGTCGCTTCTGGGCATAGTGGCGGCGGCAATCAGTGCCATAGCGGTGGACAAGATATTTCTTGGCGAATCCACTGCATTTATTGCGCAGATTATCTCCGACCATTGCGAAGAGATAAACAGTGCGATAATAACCCAGCTCGGGCGCACCACCACCATGATAGACGCGGTGGGCGGCTACAGCAGAAAGAGCAAAAAAATGCTTGTGTTTTCGTTCACCATATCCGAATATGCCGATTTCATGCAGATTGTGACACAAAATGACAAAAACGCCTTTGTGTCGGTGCATCGTGCCCATGAAATCAACGGCGAGGGGTGGAGCTGAAAAATGATACATATATATTCATTTTTTTGCAAAGTTTTTGTTTCACATAACTATTTACTTTGGCGATTAGTTGTGATAATATAAATGGGTTGGCGAATTTTATAAAACGAGCCAACCCATCTATTATTTAAAAGGGGACATATTTATGAGTACCTTATTATCTGTTTCAATAGCCCTGCTCTTCGGGCTTCTCATGACAAGAGTGTTCAAACCTCTTAAGCTTCCGTCAGTTACGGCTTATCTCATTGCAGGTGTCATCATCGGCCCTTATTGCCTTGGCAAACTCGGCATCGCAGGTCTTGGCTTTGCATCAGCTGAATCAGTGAGCGCGCTCGGCCTCATCTCTGATGTTGCTCTTGGCTTCATAGCCTTTTCCATAGGCAGTGAATTCCGCCTTGAAGACCTCAAACATACAGGCAAGCAAGCCTTTATCATCGGCATTTTTCAGGCGCTTGTTGCCACTCTCTTTGTAGATTTGGCGCTCTATGGGCTCCATCTTCTCATGCCCGATAAGCTCAGCGTGCCTCAGCTCATCACCCTTGGTGCCATAGCCACAGCCACAGCTCCTGCAGCCACACTCATGGTTGTGCGTCAGTACAAGGCCAAAGGCCCTCTCACTGACCTTCTTTTGCCCATAGTTGCACTCGATGATGCAGTGGGGCTCATTGTGTTTGCAGTGTCGTTCGGCATTGCCAAGACTCTCGGCACAGGTGTAGTTGACATGGTGTCGGTCATTGTGAATCCGTTGGTTGAGATTGCATGCTCTCTTGTACTCGGCGCAGTTATGGGTTGGATTCTCACTCAGCTTGAAAAGCTCTTCAATTCCAACACCAACCGTCTCAACATGTCCATAGCATTTGTGTTCCTCACAGTGGCACTTTCCATGCTCGACTTCCATATTGGAAGTGTGCACATCAGCTTTTCATCACTTCTTGTGTGCATGATGCTTGGCACAGTGTTTTGCAACCTCTGCCCTCTTTCAGAAGATGTCATGGAACGCACCGACAAATGGACATCACCGCTTTTTGCAATATTCTTTGTGCTCTCAGGTGCTGAGCTTGAGCTTGGCGTGTTTAGCGATGTGGCAGTTGTAATCATCGGTCTTGTATACATAATCTTCCGTTCACTTGGCAAATATTTTGGCACCTTTGCAAGCGCCAAGGCTACCAAATGCGCTCCCAACATATGCAAATATCTCGGCATCACACTTCTGCCTCAGGCAGGTGTGGCACTGGGCATGTGCACCCTGGCAATGGAGCTTGGAGATGCAGGTGTGCTCATTCGCAACATCACCCTCTTTGCAGTGCTCATCTATGAGCTCTTCGGACCTCTCTTTACAAGAATGGCTCTCACCGCTGCAGGTGACATCAAGCCCATTCCTCATGAGGTTAAGATGCGCCGCCACAACAAGCTGGCAGAGATAAATAATAAAGATAACTAAAACAAAACGATGCAAAAAATCATGTGATTTTTTGCATCGTTTTTGTTTTGCATGCACTTGCGCAAAAGCTCTTGGATGTTCTTGGAGAAAACCTCTGCAGGCGAAGCCGAAGCCAGTTTTCAAAAAGAATGTCCAAGAGCTTTTGAAGGCAGTATGAAACTAAACAATAATTTATACCAAATCTTCTATAAACACATATTCATATCCGTTTTCAGATATTATTTGGGCGGCTTTTTCTATCTTGTCGGCATAATCGGTCTGATACAAAAAGTATTCAGGATAGAAATACTGCTCATGAGTTGCATAGCCCACAAATTCCTTGTCGGTGATTGGG
>JAFYUA010000324.1 GCA_017549745.1 Clostridia bacterium
ATGACGCAGTTGCCAAAATGGCTTCCAATGCATACATTTCAGGTTATAATGGCAGCTTCAATCCCGACGCTTCCATCACACGTCAGGATGCAGCAGTAATTATATACAATGTTTTGTCTGCATCTGTTGAAAACAATGTCGATACGGCTTATAGCGATGCCTCCGACATTAGCTCCTACGCAATTGACGCGGTTAAAGCAGTCTCAGCAGTTCAGATTATGAAAGGCTATGAAAACAAATTCAGACCCAAGGATTATATAACCAGAGCTGAAACAGCAGTTCTCATAAGCAATGTTTTAAGCTTTACAAACAAATAATTACAGAAAGGATAAGACCATGAAAAAAATATTATGTGTTTTTCTGGCAGTAATTCTTTTAAACGGAGCAATTGCGCCAATATCGCCGGTTTTAGCAGCTGAAACAAAGCTCAGCCAACCTACTGACCTGCTCACAGCTCTTGGCGTAGAGGTGAAAATCGAAACCTCCGAAGCTGTGACGAGAAGTGAATTTTTGTATATACTTATGCAGGTTTTGAAGTATTCTCCAAATGATGCTGCCGAAATCCCTTTCAGCGATATTTCTTCTTTTGAATATTACTATCCGGCAGTGAAATATGCGCTTGACATAGGTATTATATCTTCTTCTGACAAATTCTATCCTTATAGTCCAATCAGGTTTCAGGATGCGTGCAAAATGATGGTTTCCGCTCTTGGCATGGACTTTGTTGCCAAAAATAACGGCGGCTATCCCACAGGCTTTCTGGCAGCTGCGCAGCAGTGTGATTTAACAGACGGCATTGAACACGCTGACCAGCTTACCAAAGACACTGCAATGGCACTGTTTGCCAATTTTTTGCAGACGAAAGCGTACTCTGTAATAGCCATAGAAGGCACCAGTCCCTATTATGAAGTTCTTGACGACAGTCGTACCATTCTTTCTCTTTATCACAACATAGAAAAGGTTTCAGGTATCATCACGGCCAACCGATACACAGGTCTTTATGACGGCAATTCATTCACATCTGATGATGAAGTTGAAATAGATGAGTATGTATATAAGACTACTTTTGACTCCAAAGACTTTATGGGCAAAAATGTTGATGCTTTTGTAAAAGACGGTAAAACAGTAGTGTATATGCAGGAGTCCGACAATAAAGTCGTAACGGTAAAATCTCAAGACATTATCGGTATTTCGGCTAACAGGCTTTTATATGCTGACAATACAAAAGAAATCGGCATCACACTAAGTGCTACACCTGCTGTTATATACAACGGCAGAGCAGACAAAGGCTTTAAGCTTTCATCTCTTGCCGCGGTAAGCGGTCAGATTGATTTATTTGACAACAACGGCGACCGCAAATATGATGTTATCTGCGTAAGCTCCTACAGAGTGCTTGTTGTTGACAGCGTTGACATTCTCAGCGAGTGTATTTTCGGCAAAGACAACAGTATCTTCCGTTTTGATGATGAAGCTTTTTACACTTTTGTAAAAAATGGTGCAGATGCAACTGCAGCAGATATTATTTCAGGTGATTTGCTTCAGATATATGAATCAAAAGACAACGGCGTAGTTAACATCAAAATTGCCGCAGGAACAAATCTTACAGGCACAATTACCGAATCCAATGCATCTGCACGCAAGTTCTACATTGATGGTGTTGAATATGAATATAATCAGTATTTTATCGACAATCATCTGGCTTCTGTATCAATAGGTGATTCGATAACTGCTCTTCTCACAGATGACGGCATTCTGGCGGCGATTGAAAGCGGAGATTCAAAGAGTGACATGTGGGGTTATATAATTGCTGCCAAGGAATCAAGCGGCTTGGATGCAGCCGTTACCGTAAAGATGTTTTCAAATAGCGGCGCGGTGGAGACGCGCACCGTTGCCGACAAGGTTATGTGTGATGGCAATCCCAAAACATCGTCTGAGTTTTATGATTATTTCTCTTCCAATTCGGCATTGTTTGGCGGACTCATTCGCTACACACTCAATGGCGACGGCAAGCTTAATCTCGTAGACACTGCCAATAACATCGGCACAGTCTCAAACGCTTTGCCGCAAGATAATAAAAACACAGAGTTCAAATTGCCAACAACCATAGGCTCAACAGCATGGTTTATAAAAAGCAGTAAGATGATTGCCGGCTGCCTGAGTTTCGCCAATGCAAAAATATTTGTTATTTCACCTGATGAGTCACTTGACGATGACCAGCGATATGCCTTGACCGATGCCTCATATTTTGTTGGAAACACAAGCTATCCAATAGCGCAGGTAAGGGCATTTAATGTTGATGATGGCGGTGCGGCAGAGGCTATTATGATAGCGGCGGCTGTCAGCAATGAAATTGATGCTGAAACCTCGCCGTATGCAATAGTGAGCTCTGTAACACGAGGCATTAATGCCGATGGTAACGAGGGCATTGTGCTGAGAATGTACTACAGAGATGCCTACACCAAGTATTATA
>JAFYUA010000325.1 GCA_017549745.1 Clostridia bacterium
ACCTTTTGTCTGTTGTTGAGAAGGTTGTTTGCACCGGATACAAACATATCCACCAAAGTTCTGGCATTGATTTCTCTTATCAACTGATTCACTCCTGTTCTTCTCCAACCCTGAAGCCTTCCACACAAACATTGACCCGATCCACATCGAGACCTGTCATGTGGCTTATCTGATATTTGACATTTTTGATTATGCTTTTGCCGATGACATTGATGTTGACACCATATTCGATGATGATGTGAATATCTACCGAAACTGTGTTTTCTTCACTCACCTGCACTTTTATGCCTTTAGTGATATTTTCTTTTTTGAGAAGGCTCGCCACGCTGTCTGTTTTGGAGCGATATGCCATGCCCACCACACCGTAGGACATGGAAGCAGCATAACCCGCTATTGTGGCTATAACCTCTGAATCAATGATTACATTGCCTTTTGCAAGCTCAAATTCTGCATTAGCCATTATTATCATCCTTTCTTCCTATAGAAAAAATTGATGCATTGCCGCATCCAGCGGGGACAAAAGCCTCCCTGCTGCGGCATGTGCACAGAAAAATCTGCTTTGATCGGGACATAGCGCCCAACGCATTCATCATGCGAGCGCATCTGCCATCATCAAACGCAGAAAGCACATCATCTAAAAACACCGGCACACTTTCGCCCGGCGAAAGATAATCACTCACTGCCATGCGCAGTGCCAGATAAACCAGCGCCTTTGTGCCGCCGCTGAGTGATTTGACATCTTTGTAGTCACTGTTGATTTTGACCGAAGCCTCGAAGCTTTCGTTTGCCACAAGAGCGCTGAATTCACCCTCCGATATGGCAGAGAGCATTTCGAATGCATCGGCACAAATCCTGGGTGCAAATTCATCTCTCATTGAGCAAAAAGCCGATTCGAGAATAGAAAGAGCAGTGCGATACACCTCAAGCTTTGAATTGACCCCGCAAATTTTTTGGTTGAGATTGTCTATGGAATAGCGGAGTGCATCTGCCTTGAGCGAAAGCTCTGCATGACGCTCACCGAGCGAGGCACATCTTGATTCTAAAGCTTTGAGTTCATCAGTGCATCTTTCTTTTCTATCAATTATACCATTTAATTCCTCTTTTGTAAAGGAGTTTCTTTGCTCCTCATTTAGGTTTTTGTGTCGGACAATGTCGGGATTGGAAGCTTCAAAGCTCATAATAGAAGCTTTTATATCATCAATGCGGCACTGCGATAGTTCAATCTGGCGCTCCAGTGCAGAGCATACGGCAGATAGCTGAGGACTGCCCTCTTTTGATTGTGGGCGGTTTTTTCTTTGGAAAATCACTGCCAAAAAGCTCACCGCTGCACCAAGAGCAGATACTGCTGTCACAAAAGCATTTTTGCCAAAAAATGCAAAAGCTACCAGTGCGATTGCCAATCCTGAAGCTATCCATTTCACAGGAAAGCCAAATTTGAAAAAGGCGCTTTTCTCATCAGCTTGAGACAACCTGAAATCTAAAGATGCAAGCTGAGATTTGAGCCCCTCGTGATTTTCGCTCTCGCGCTCGAAATCAGACAAAAGCTCACAATACTGAAAATATCTGCCCGCTTGAGCCTCGCGGGAAAGGAGTTCATCGAGCTCACCAAGCTCTGAGCGAAGAGCTGCCTCTTTGCTTTGAAAAGATGAGAGCACATCAGCAACACGACTGAGTTCTTTTGAGGTGCTTATGAGCTCGGAATTTTCTGAGCCAAGCTGCTTTGACAATAACGACAAAGCAGACGATGACCTCTTTGGTGAAGAAAGTGACAGGATTTTTTCCTCAAGCACTTCTTTGACTCTGCCATATGACACTGTGTCAACATTGGATTTTGAAAGGAGTGATATGATGTCATCGTCAGAATCGGTGATGGAGGCAATATCTGTGACAAAGCAGGAGTCAGAAAAAGCCTTTTCGCCCACCGAAAAAAAATGTCGCCCAGGTTCGGAAATGTTGCATAACATACCCGATGAGAGTTCCTTTATTTCGAGCCTGCGAGACCCGTTTTTGGCACCCTCGTTTCGGTATATAATATATTTTTTGCCATTGTGTGTAAATTCTATACTACCGCTCATGGGAAGTCCGCTCCATGGCATGTACTTTTCTTTGAATGTCATGTCACCTTTGACTTTTTTCTGACGAGTGCCATAGAACACAAACTTTATAAATGAAAGCAGCGTGCTTTTGCCGCTTTCGTTTGGAGCATAGATTATATTCAGTCCCGATGCAGGCATAATTTCAAGATTAGAAAGCTTGCCGAAACTGTCGATACTTATTTTATCAATCGTCACGGGATCCCTTCCTTCCGTCAAACAAATCGAAAAGCAAGGCACACGCTTTGCGATAAAGCTCACAATCACCAGCATCACAGCTGCGCAGAAGCTTCATCGTCTCTCTGGCGCACTGCCCCTTTAAGGTTGGCTGGTCGGCATATTCCTCCAGGCTCAGCGAGGTGTGAGTGCCGTCTATGACAGTGGTGTGGAACGAATCACAAAAAGAAGCAAGCCGGTCGCTTTGGAGCACAGAGCTTATTTTGTTGTCACCTGTGAGAGTTATGCGATATATGTCATTTTTGCATGTGACCACCGCTCCAATCGCTTCAATAAGGGTTGGGTAATCTGTAATGTCTGACACATCTATGGTTTCATCGGCATACTTTCTTTTGGCAAGAGGCACAAAGCTTAAGTCCACATCGTTTTTACTGACTGTGCCGCAAAGGTAGCCCTTGTCACCACATTCATCAAATCCGCGCGGCTCAGGGATGCCTGAGTAAGCATAGCAAAGCTTGCCAAAATGGCGAATGCCCGAACAATCATGCACATGGCCAAGCGCTGCATAATCAAAGCCTGCCTCTTCTAAAGCTGAAAGAGAGATGGGATTGTAGGAAGAAATGCCGCTTTCGGTGAGCTCGCCATGAACACACAAAAGATTAATGAGTGAAGGATTGCAAGGCATGAGGCCATCAAGCAAAGGGGTTTGCTGGTGGGAAGAGGCAAAGGAAATGCCATGCACACACACATCAAGCTCAGGCAAAATGACAGATTCAGGAAATTCGGGACCGAAAATGTGCAGATTTGGCGGGCAGTTTTGCACGCAATAGTCAATAACAGGGCTTATGTATGGGTCATGATTGCCGCATGAGTAAAAAAACCGAGTGTGCGGGCAAGAAGCTATTGCTCCAAGAAACATATCGGCTATGTGCAAAGGAGGATTAGGCGAGTCAAAAACAACGCCGCTCAAAAGCACAACATCATAGTCACATGCTGACTTCAGAGCACTTATGCAGGTGTATTCTATTTCACGAGTGCGCATTATATTTTTGGGCGCATCAAAAGCCGACACAGTGCTTCCAAGGTGCATGTCGGCAATATGAATAATCGAGACAGGCACTACAATACCCTCCTTGTCACTATATCATATATATAGTATTCATTTTAGCATTTAGCAAGGTAAAAGTCAATAAAACTGTGTGTGAATTATTGACACACGCCATGTTATTTGATATAATTACTTTTAATTTACATTTGTAAATTAAGGATTAAGAAAGGATGATGTATAATGAAGATCGCATTTTCTACACTGTGTTGTCCGAATTATGAGTGGAAAGAAATTTTTTCTATGGCCACTGACCTTGGTTTTGACGGCATAGAGGTGCGTCATATTCAGGAAGACGAAGCAAAATCGCCTTTTGCATATGACAAATGTGATGAAACCGCTGAAACTTTGAAAAAAATGAAGATAGAAATACCATGTCTATCAACAGGCGGCTGTCTAAAGCTATCTGATACATGGGAAGAGACAAAAGCGGAAATTCTAACATACATCGCCATTGCATCAAAGGTGGGTGCAAAATATATCCGCATACTCGCAGACCAGCACGAAAGTCCTGAAGGCGAAGTGGATGACGAAGCTGTTTGCGCTAAGATAAAAGAGTTGGTCAGTGCAGCAGAAGAAAGCGGCGTTACACTGCTTGTGGAAACCAATGGTGTGTATGCCGATACTTCCAGACTATGCAACCTGTTAAACTCTGTGGCAAGTGACAATGTGGCAGCACTGTGGGATGTGCATCACCCATACAGATTCTTTGGTGAAACACCCGAGACCACCCTCACCAATCTTGGTGCATACATAAAGCATGTGCATGTAAAGGATTCGCTCATGGGCGAAAACGGCAAGCCTGCATACAAAATCATAGGCGAGGGCGATATCCCCCTCGATGATATAATGATGGCACTCAAATCCATTAATTATGAAGGCTATGTGACTCTCGAATGGGTAAAAAGATGGTATCCCGACCTCATTGATGCATGCATCATCTTCCCCAATTTTGTTGACTACATGAGAGCATACACAGGAAGTTCACTTAGAGGAACAAGACTTCAGGACAACCTCAGAGGCACAGGCAAATATGTGTGGCCCAAAGAGACAATTCTTGACCTGACTTTCCCTCAGATTCTTGACCGCATGGTTGAAGAATTCCCTGACCAGTATGCATTCAGATATACAACTCTTGACTACACCAGAACCTACAAAGAATTCCGCGACGATGTGGACACCTTTGCAAGAGCGCTTATCGCAATGGGTGTGAAACCCGGTGACCATGTTGCCATATGGGCTACCAATGTGCCGGCGTGGTATCTGACATTCTGGGCAAGTGTGAAAATCGGTGCTGTGCTTGTGACAGTAAACACCGCCTACAAGGTGTATGAAGCAGAATATCTGCTCAAGCAGTCCGACACTCATACCCTTGTCATGATAGATGGCTACAAAACAAGCAACTATGTTGAAATAATAAACGAGCTTTGCCCTGAGCTTGCAAGCCTCAAAAGCGGTCAGCAGCTTCACTCAAAGCGCCTGCCGTTTTTGCGCAATGTAATCACAGTAGATTGCGAGGTGCCCGGTTGCTACACATGGGACCAGGCAATTGCAAGAGCCGATGAAGTGAGCGTGGAAGAAGTATATCGCCGCGCTGCAGCAATCAACAAAAACGATGTGTGCAACATGCAGTACACCTCGGGCACAACAGGCTTTCCAAAGGGTGTTATGCTCACCCACTACAATGTAGTAAACAACGGCAAAGCAATAGGCGATTGCATGGACCTTTCAACTGCAGACCGCATGATGATACAGGTGCCTATGTTCCACTGCTTTGGCATGGTGCTGGCAATGACAGCTTCGATGACACATGGTGTAACCATGTCGCCCATTCCTGCATTTTCACCGAGAAGGGGTCTTGACTGCATAAACCGCGAAAAAATCACCTGCTTCCATGGTGTGCCCACAATGTTCATTGCAATGCTTGGGCATGAGGATTTTGACAAAACTGATTTTTCACATATGAGAACAGGCATCATGGCAGGCTCCCCCTGCCCCATTCAAACGATGAAAGAAGTCATCGAAAAAATGCACATGCCTGAAATCTGCATCACCTACGGTCAGACGGAGGCATCACCTGCCACCACAATGAGCAAAACCACCGATTCTATCGAAACCCGTGTAAACACAGTGGGCAGCCCGATATTTGGTGTGGAATGCAAGATTGTGGACCCTGAAACTGGTGAAGACCTGCCCGACAATGTGGACGGCGAATTTGTGGCAAGAGGCTACAACATCATGAAGGGCTACTACAAAATGCCTGCCGCAACAGCTGCAGCAATAGACAAAGACGGTTGGCTCCATTCGGGCGACCTTGCACGCAGAACTCCCGAGGGTTATTACAAAATAACAGGCAGAATAAAGGACATGATTATCCGCGGAGGCGAAAACCTCTATCCAAAGGAGATTGAAGACTTTATCTACACTCACCCTGAGGTAAGCGATGTGCAGGTGATTGGTGTGCCTGACAAGCAGTATGGCGAAGAAGCTATGGCGTGTGTTATTGTCAAAGAAGGTTCATCTCTTACAGAAGAAAGCTTAAGAGAGTTCATTGTGGCAAACATAGCCAAACACAAAGTGCCGCGCTACATAAGATTTGTAGACAGCTTCCCCATGAACGCTGCAGGCAAAATTCTCAAGTATAAAATGAGAGAAGAAGCAATCGAGTATCTTGGTCTTCAAGATGCAAGCAAGATTGTTACTGCATAACCAAAACTTAAAAAGCTTAGCAGTTGGAAAAACTCCAACCGCTAAGCTTTTTTATAATAATTCTGATATAATCTTTGGAAAATCCTCATAATTGTCTATGGTCAAAAAATTAAAATCAGATTTATATACCGATTCATCATTTCCTCCAATGCCATAATCATCACCTATGAAGACCACATTTTCGTGACTGAGATTATTTTCTTTGCAGTAAAGATCGAGTGCATGATATTTATTGTAGGGCTTTGGCGCCATGTCAAATGACGATGACCCTCCCACAAACACGCTGTAATCTGAAAAAGCAGATACCACCTCGTCATATATTTTGCGCCTCTTGGTTCTGTCGGGGTCAAAGGCAAGCTTATCTGCCTGATTGGCTTTTGTGCCGAGAAGCGCAAATGTGACGCAGCCCGACGGATGATATTCCACACTTTCGCCGCAAAAATGAGTGTAGCCAAACTTCTGGCGCAAATAATTCACCTTTTGCTCTATGCTTTCTCTGTCACATTCAAAGCACAGGTCTTTGACAAGGTCTATTGATTTGGAGTTGGCGTTGTATCTGCCAAACTGCAAGCCATAGTTGCCTATAATGTCAAGCGGATAGTGCTCCATTTGATTGAATATGCGCATGACCTGCCCTGCTCCCACCATGAGAAGCTTGTATTTTTGAGAAAGCTTGTCAAGAGCAGCCCTGTTGGCAGGTGTTAATGGCTGCTTATGCTGAGTGAGAGTGCCATCCAAATCCATGGCTATGAGTCTGATTTTTTCTTTGTTCATTATTGCGCACCTCCATAAAGGTCATAGTAGAGCCACAAAACGGTGTATCTGTCTTTCAAATCCTTGGAATAAAGGATTGCATTTTGTATTTTTTCATCACTGTAGAGCTTATAAAACTCTGACATATCAAGCTCTACAAGCTCAAGTATTGCATTTATTTCTTCACCTGACGGCATTTCTTCCAAAATAGCACAAATCTGCTCGTGCTTTTGTGCATACACACTCATTCTGTCAGCGGCATAATTGCCTACCCTTTCCTGAAGCTCAATGCAACCTTGGGCAACCTCTTTGTATATGCTATGTATTTTGGCTTCGTATGCTTCATTGGACTCTCTGTAGATGGCAGCGGGCATGGAGCTGTTTAATATCTTATCTCTGATATTTGCTGTGATGACGGTGGAAAACGCCACATCGATGCCGTGCGGAAGATACTCTTCACCCGACACGATACCCACAATTTCAAAGAAATGTGACAGGTGATGTTCACTGCCCGATGCAGGCCTTGAAGAGCCTGCAAAGCTCATGAGTATGCCCACTATGACGAGAGCTTCCATGAGAACCTTTATGCTCTCTTCATCTCTTTGAAGCAAACCTTTGGCAAGACCTTGTGTCTGATGCACCATGTCGAGAGTCATGTCATAAATATACCCACAAAAATACTCTCCCGTAATAGCCTGACTCAGCTTCCAGTCATTGAGCGCCGAATACTTGCCGATGATGTCACCAAAGCCTGCCTTTATCATTTCCATGGGAGCATTTCTGATGACATCGGTGTCTGCTATTATTGCCCTGGGCAATCCTGCCTTGACAGTTTCTTTCATGCCGCCCAGTATCATAGCCGCACCGTCAGATGCATAACCATCCATTGACGGAGCAGTTGCCACAATCATGTATGGAAGAGATGCAAAATGCGACACATATTTGCAAAGGTCCTGAATAACACCTGAGCCAATGCCCACAATGAGGTCTGCGCCTGCCAGATTTTGGTTGACTTCGGCTATTGCAGCTTCATCAGGAACAAGAATCTTGTTGCCACTGAAAATAACCTTATTGCAAACTTTGCCTTCAAGAGCCGCTTCGGTTTTTTCACCTGCGGCAGCATAGGTGTTTTGGTCTGCTACAATCAAAACATTTTGATAGCTTTTGCAAAGCTCTGTGAGCTTGCCGATTGCACCAGAGCATATATACACATGCTCTATATCGCAAGAGTGAAATTTACCGCACGAACATTTTACTCCTTCTAACAATTTGTTGACATCCATAATAACACCCCTATTTACATTTCTGATAATTTGTATTATAATAGAACAATCAAAAATAATCAACCATTTACGCTCAATCGGTCAAAAACAAGAAAACAAATCGGATTTATATGACAATTCAATCAACATCATTCGATGAGGAGGATAAACATGTTAAAAAATGAATGCCAAACACAAATTGTTGACATACTCACAAACCATGACAAATATGTGACAGTGAAAGAGTTATGCAAAATGCTTTATGCAAGTGAATCGAGCATAAGGCGCGACCTCACTGCACTCGAAACCAAAGGCATCATAAAAAGGAGCTATGGCGGAGCAGAGCTTGTGACGAATTTTTCACGCGTGACATCTTTTAACACCCGCTACAACCATAATGTTGCCGCAAAAAAAGCAATCGCCAAAAAGGCCGCCTCGCTAATAAAAGACTCAAGTGTGATTTTTTTGGATCAATCGTCAACGGCATTTTTTCTGGCGGCAGAAATTCTGGACAAAAGCTCTCTCACCATCGTGACCAACAACATTGAAATCATGAATCTCATCTCCGGTACTGCCATAAACCTTATTGCTTCGGGAGGTATGCTGAGCACTCACAACAGGACTTGCTTTGTTGGCAATGATGCTGAACGCACATTTGAAAACATATATGCTGATTTTGTGTTTTTTTCCACCAAATCAATATCATATGACGGAAGCATATGGGACATATCAAAGAGCGAGGTTGATGTGAGACGGCCAATGATTAAAAATGCATCAAAGAAAGTCTTTTTGTGTGACAGTGAAAAATTCGGAACTCATTCACCACACAAGCAATGCACTCTTGATGATGTAGACTACCTCATAGCCGAAAGCGAAGATGCTCTGCAATTTGCAAAAGCTGCAAACAATCTGACTATAATATAAAACAATAGATGTCTCTAATCGAGACATCTATTGTTTTATTTGTCTTGAATATATACTTTTGGCACTCGTTTGCTTATGCCGCAGATAATTTCATAATTTATGGTCATGGCATGAGATGCGACTTCATCGGCACTTATATAGCATCCGCCGTCTCTTCCAATGAGAGTAACTGTGTCTTCCTCACGCACGCCGTCGATATCGGTGACATCTATCATAAACTGATCCATGCAAATGCGCCCTACAATCGGGGCATACTGACCTCTCACAATCACCCTGCCCTTGCCCGAGAGTAGCCTTGGGTAGCCATCGGCATAGCCGACAGGCACAGTGGCTATGATGCGCTCAGATGGTGTGGTATAGGTGAGACCATAGCTTATCCCTTGCCCTGCAGGCACCTTTTTGACATAGCTTATGTGAGTTTTGAGCTCCATGGCAGGTCTCAGATCAAAAACCTCTGATGACACATCATCTGACGGGTAAAGACCGTAGGTGATTATGCCCGGGCGTATCATATTGAAATAGCTCGACGGCAAATCAAGGATGGCAGCACTGTTGCAAATGTGCTTGCAAGCAAGCTCTATGCCATTTTGTTCAAGAAGAGTGCAAAATTCTTCAAAGCGGCTATGCTGAACACGGGAAAAGGTTTTGTCTTCTTCGTCAGATGTGGCAAAATGAGTGAAAATGCCACACACATCAATACAAGGCAAAGATGCAATTTGCTTTGCAAGCTCTACAGACGAAGAATCACATGGCATACCTATTCTGTTCATGCCTGTGTCAACCACGAGGTGCACTGATGCCCTCTTGCCAATAGAGGCGGCTGCATTTGAAAGGCGCTTTGCCATATCAAGGGTGTAGACAGCCACTGTGACATCACACTCTATAGCCTCAATAAAATGAGAAGACGAGAGAGTGCCCACGATGAGAATTGGTTTGGTTACACCTATTGTGCGAAGTTCAAGCGCTTCTTCGATGACGGCTACTGCATAGGCATCGGCAATAGGCTCAAGTATCTTGGCAACCGCAACTGCACCATGACCATAGGCATCAGCCTTGATTACAGGCATAATTTTTACATCTTTGGGTGATTTTGCCCTGATTTGACTGATGTTGTGATATATATTGTCAAGATTTATCTGAGTGTATACTCTATGATAACTATTCATAAAAAATCACGGCTTTCTATAATTACGCTGCTATGCCAATCCATTGCGATGCATAGCACTGACCATCGGCATTGTCACCAATTGCAAGCACCTTGCCGTCTTTGGTGATGGCAGTGGTAAAGTGATAACCGCCCGCAGAAACAGTGACCACATTTTTCCAACCTGACACATTGCATTCACCATGCTTGTTGGAGCCTGCAGCGACCACAGTTCCATCGGCTTTGAGGCCTACAGTGTGCCAGAGTCCTGCCGACACATATACAATGTCACGCCATTTTGACACATTGCGCTGACCTGAATTGTTGTTGCCTACTGACACAACAGTGCCGTCTGCTTTAAGACCCACAGTGTACCAATCGCCTGCGCTTATCTGAACAATGTTCTTCCAGCCCGACACATTGCACTGGCCATATTTATTGTCACCTACTGCCAAAACAGTGCCATCTCTTTTGAGCGCTACACTATGCTTGGCACCTGCAGATATCTGAGTTATACCCGACCATGACAACACATTGCACTGACCGCTTGAATTGTCACCAATCGCCACCGCATTGCCGCTTTTGGTCATGGCAAGAGTGTGTTCACTTCCTGCCTTGATGTCGGCAAGAGAATTCCACGAAGTGACATTGCACTGGCCCTTGGTGTTGCAGCCAACGGCTATGGGAGTGCCGTCATAACGAAGCCCTACCGAATGAAGCCCGCGGGCAGAGACGGATGTGACATTGATCCAACTGCCTATGTCACTCTTGCCCCAATCATTGTTGCCTGTGGCAACTACAGTGCCATTTTTGCGAAGCGCAACAGTGTGATTGTAGCCGGCGCATATATAGCGCGACATAGCACATGCAACGCGCCCAAGCTGAAGCTTTGAGTCGGAATATGAACCAAGAGTCCTAAAATCATTGTAAGCGGCAAAATAATTGCCGCTTTCAAGATTGGTAATTGCATTGGAATATGTATTTGCATTGGCGTCGGGCACTATGGCTGACGCATCGCTCATTGCTGCCGAGTCTGCTGCAGAATCTATGGCAGCGTCGCTCATAGCTGATGAATCAACCTCGCTCTGAGCCGATGACACAACCTCTGCTGATGAAGCAGCAGAATCAACAGGTGCTGAAGCAGGCTGTGAAGGCATGCATATGTAATAATAAATAGCTAAGCCTACGATAGCTGCAAGCAAGACGGAAACAATCGCCCAGATAACAGCCCTGGATTTTGATTTCTTGACAACAGGCTCCTGTGCAGTTTCTGCTACAGGTTCCTCTGCTGCAGGTTCTTCTGCCTCAGGTTCTTCTGCTGCAGGTTCTTCTGCTGCAGGCTCTTCTGCCGCAGGCTCTTCTGCCGCAGGTTCTTCTGCTGCAGGTTCTTCTGCCGCAGGCTCTTCTGCCGCATGTTCTTCTGCTGCAGGCTCTTCTGCTGCAGGTTCTTCTGCTGCAGGTTCTTCTACAACAGGCTCCTCTATGATAGCTGTAATAGAAGAGATATATTGCTCATATTCTTTTTCGGTCATCCAGATGGGTGTGTCGGTATCTTTGCCACACTGCTTGCATACATCTCCCGTGAAAGGGGTGGAGCAATTGTTGCAAAGCTTACCCGTCATACAATTGAGACAAAGATGAGCGTTGTCTATATTTTCTTTTTGACAAACGGGACAAATCCACATATATTGACCCTCCGATTATATCATTTTATACCATAATAAATATAACATCTGCAAAGAATTTATGCAATAGAGATGGGTGAGATGTAATAATACTGTTACATTTCAAAAATTATCCCCGCAATTGCAGCGGGTATTATTATAAACACAGGGTGAAGTTTGATTTTTTTGTTCACTGCAAACAGCAACGCAAAAAGCACAAGAGCCTTAATATCAAAAAGTGAGGCAAAGCTGCCTGATGCTTTAAACAAATCAACTTCCAGGCAAGCCGATGAAAATACCGACAAAGCAGCAGAAGCAATAAGGCCGCACACAGCGGGGCGAAGTCCCTTGAAGGCATTGTCTACAAGAGTGCTGCTTTGGAATTTATCGAGTATGCGAGCCACAATGAGAATGGTGATGAGCGATGGCAAAACGAGTGCAAGAGTGGCCGCAAGGCCTGCAAATATACCCAGCCCGATGCCGCCTGCTGAAAATCCCGCATTATAGCCGCAATAGGTAGCCATGTTGACACCTATTGGACCGGGGGTAGACTCGGAAATCGCTATCATATCAGACATTATGGAAATGTCGAGCCAAGCATAGCGAGAGGCAATATCATACAAAAATGGTAATGTTGCAAGGCCACCACCTACTGCAAAAAGCCCTGTTTTGAAAAATTCATATACAAGAGCAAAAATGACATTCATTTCCCATCACCCGCCTTTCGCTCAACTGCTTTGCCGTAGGCTATGCCGCTGATTATTGCCAAAACAACCACAACAATGGGTGACCAATTGGTAAAAACTGAAATTGCAAATCCAATGGCAAACATGCATATACCAAAAAGGTTTTTTACGCCTTTTTTCCATAGGTTAATCACTGCACTGATTACAAGCACCGCAACAGCCACATTAATGCCTGCGAGAGCATGAGCAACTGCCTCATTCTCAAGGAAATTGCGGATGAATGCTGCAATCTCGGTTATGATGAAAAATGACGGTGTAATCACGCCAAGAGTTGCAAAGATGGCGCCCCAAACGCCCGCCTGCTTATAGCCTATGAAGGTGGCAGTGTCGACGGCAATGACACCCGGGGTGCTTTGCCCTACTGCATAATAATTCATAACTTCTTCTTCGCTAGCCCATTTTTTGCGTTCTACCACTTCATTTTGTATCATAGGGAGCATGGCATATCCACCGCCAAAGGTGAATCCGCCTATGCGGGCAAAGGTGAAAAACAAATCCCAAAGTAACTTCATATATTCCTCCAAAAAATCAATTCATTGTGGCAACATGGTCATCAAAGGTCTTGGTGAAAATGTGACTGCCGTCTTTTTTGACTTCATCGGTATGATAAAACAGCCATTCATGACTTTCGGGCTTTGCAGCAGCCAGAATGGATTTTATGCCGGGGTTGCAGATGGGTCCCGGGGTGAGACCATTGGTTTTGTAGGTGTTGTATGGTGACATCACCTCAAGGTCGGCATAGGTGACCTGTGTCATATCATAGAGTCCTGCCGATTTGGCATAAACAACCGTTGCATCAACCTGCAAAAGCATATCTTTTGCAAGGCGGTTGTTTATGACCCCTGCAATAGTGGCACGCTCTGAATCAAGCACCGCCTCGCGCTCAACGATAGATGCTTTTGTCACTATTTCATAAATGCGGTCATAGCCTGTGAAATATTTGGCGTATTCATTCTGAAACGCTCCTAGCATTTTGTCTATCACAGCATGTGCATCATCAGTGGCAAAAAACTCATATGTGTTTGGAAAAAGAAAACCCTCGAGTTTATATTTATAGTCAGCAGCTGGGATATGATTTATAAATTCGTAGTCATAGTCATCACCCAAAGCATTTATAAACTCATCATAGGTGCACAGTCCTGCATCTGCAGCACGAAGAGCTATCATTTCAATCGAATACCCCTCAGGCACAGAAAGAGTCACGGTGTTGGTATCCTCAGGAGGGGTGGTGAGTACATTTACTATGTCACCAAGTGTCATGCCGTTTTCTATGGTGTGAGTTCCATAATATATGCTGCCCTTAGAGAAAAAACGAACCCTTGCAATAAAAGTGTAGCGGTTTTTGATGATGCCGCGCTCCACAAGCTCATCGGCAACCTGAGAAGCCCCCGCCCCCATGGCAACCTCAAAGCTCACATCTTCACCCTGATATTTGGAAATAGACATAAATTCCAATGCAAGAGGCGATATTTTGACAACTGCAAGCACCACCAATATTAAAACTGTAAGTGTGATAATTCTTTTGAATTTCTTCATAAGCTACGCACCTTCTTTTGTAAAAATAAATATATTATGATTATTATATACAATTACATTAACTCTATCTCATATGACGCATTGAATTTTTCGTTGGCACACCACATATACTCAACTTCGCCTTTAACTGCCGATTTTAATTGCGCACCGTGATTTGCAATTGTGAACGATATTGTGGCATTATACTCATTGATTTTCAATGCTTTTGTTGCTTTTCCTTGAGTAATACACAACAAATATAATTTGAATAAGAAATACAATTATAGTTTCAAATATAATAAGTTGATTTGTCAAAAAAGGTTTGAAGTAGTATTCCCATTTCTCTATTTGAAAAAGCCATGCAAAGATGCACGAGGAAACAAAGCTCAATATATTGCCGACAACTAATATCAAAGAGTTTTTTGTTTTTATGCTTACAAAACACAAAGTACCGAAGCCAGCTATCATAATAAGATAAAACCACAGTGTTCCCGTAGTCGCATCCTCGTTCATTGCAAAAAACACAAAGGGCAGGCAATATCCTAAAAGCAACAGTGCTTTCGTTATATTCCTTTTCATATACTTACCTCTTTCATATACATTCGACCTTATTCACCAGACTCGTGTCAAGTCAGGTGAACAGTGAATAATAGGACCTACTATTTTTCTCTGTTTTTTCTGTATCACTTTTCATCAGAACCTGCAGGAATATCAGATTTTCCTGCCCGATATGTAAATATTTTTATCAGCAAACTAATTTATTAAATTTTATTGCAATCAGATTTTTGCAATCCAGTGCCCATTTTTGTCAGCACCAACTCTGTCGATGATTTCTTTTTCTTTTAATTTCTTAATGTTTCTTTCTATTGTTCTTGTTTCAACAGCTGCAAACCTTGCCATTTCTTCAATTGTTACGCTTGGTTTATTTCTTATAAGTTCAACAATCTTTATTTGTGTTTTATTTAATTTTACCCCGACATTTACCCCGACATTTTTATCATTTACCCCGACGTTTTCAGTTTCTTTTTCTTCAAAAATATTCTGAATGTGCAAATAGCGATTTTTAAGTTCGTTAGATTCATTTAAAAGTAAATTCCTGATAAACTTTTCAAGGTATAATGTTGTTTCATGAATATTCTCTTTTAGATTGTTGTAATTCGCTCTAACAAGCGCGTTTCTGAAATACCATGCATTCTCTGCAAAAATATCATTAGTAGCATCAAATCCAAGTGTTCTTATATATTTAATGAAAAACACTGCTGTAGTTCGTGTATTTC
>JAFYUA010000326.1 GCA_017549745.1 Clostridia bacterium
GCCAACAGCATAAGCACATCTGTGCTTGTGGGCACTCAGGATCCCCCTGCAGGCACAGAGGTTCCGCGCGGAAGTGTGGTCACTGTTGAATATAACTATACTACCAATGTTCATTAAAGGAGATGCGTGTGGAGTGAAATTGCAGAAAATACTCAGTGAATTATCTGTCATAGAAATCCATGGCAATATTGATGCCGATATCACATCGGTCACCAACAATTCACGCGAATGCAAGGCGGGTTCGCTCTTTGTTGCTGTGCGCGGATTTCAGACCGATGGCCACAAATACATTGCATCTGCCGCATCAAATGGTGCATCGGCAGTGATATGCGAAGAATATAATCCTGACATAGACATCACCCAGATTGTAGTGCCTGACAGCCGCAGGAGTGAAGCGGTTGCGGCAGCGGCTTTTTACGGTCATCCGTCGCAAAGCTTCAAGCTCATTGGCATCACAGGCACCAACGGCAAAACCACGGTTACATATCTGGTAAAGCACATTTTAGAAAGCTGTGGCTACAAGGTCGGCCTCATAGGCACCAATCAGAACATGATTGGAGACCAGATAATCGAAACAGGCCGCACCACCCCTCATGCCATAGAGCTTCAGGGCATATTTGCCCAGATGGCGCAGGCAAAGGTTGATTATTGCGTGATGGAGGTTTCGTCACATGCACTTGAGCTTGACAGGGTGTATGGCTGCGCCTTCAGCGTGGGTGCATTCACCAATCTCACACAAGACCATCTCGATTTTCACAAAACCATGGAAAACTATGCAGCAGCCAAATTTAAGCTGATGCAAATTTGTGATAGTGCAGTTATCAACTGTGATGATGCATTTGGCAAAGAGATGGCAGAAAAATGCAGTGCACCTTGCTTTAGCTATGCTCTCAACAACCCCTCGGCATTTTTGCGCGCTCACAATGCAGTGCTCACTGCCTCGGGCGTATCTTTCGATATAGATTCTGTGAGCTACAGTGTGGGTATACCTGGTGAGTTTTCGGTGTATAATGCACTGTGTGCCATTGGCATTGCAAAGGCATCGGGCATATCCGACTCAAAGATTGCTGGCGCCCTCAAAAGCGCAAGCGGTGTAAAGGGCAGGGCAGAGGTTGTGCCCACTCTCACTGACTACACAGTTCTCATAGACTATGCCCACACTCCCGACGGCATTGAAAACATACTCTCGGCAGTGCGCGGCTTTGCCAAGGGCAGAGTTGTCATAGTCTTTGGCTGCGGTGGTGACCGCGATAGCACCAAGCGCCCCATCATGGGTGAAATAGCAGGCAAGATGGCAGATTTCTGCGTTGTCACAAGTGACAACCCCCGCACCGAGGACCCCATGAATATAATCGCCATGGTAGAAGAGGGCGTGCGACGCTCGGGTTGTGACTATGTGGTCATAGAAAGCCGCCGCGACGCCATAAAATATGCTCTTGATAATGCCCGCCCCGATGACTGCATAGTGCTTGCAGGCAAAGGTCACGAGACATATCAGATTTTAAACTCAGGCACAATTCACTTTGACGAAAGAGAAGTAGTGAGAGAGATTCTTGGAATATAGGCGAAACCGACGAGTTCGAACCCGCCTGAGAGGACACATTCATGATTTATCCCATAATTTCAACAACTGCATCAGACCTTGTCCGCGCCACAGGCGGCGAGCTTGCAAGCGGCAGTGGCGATGCTATCATATCTTCCATAAGCTGTGACAGCCGCACTGTGACGGGTGACGCGCTTTTTGTTCCCCTAAAGGGTGAGCGCTTCGACGGTCATTCGTTCATAGCCGATGTGTGCCAGAGGGGCATAGGCGGCTACATCTTCTCGGGTGATGCACCTCTTTGCGATGCTCCGTTTGCAATTCGTGTGGCAGACACCTCGCAGGCGCTTCTTGACATAGCAGCTTATTACCGCAGACTTTTTGACATACCCGTGGTTGGTCTCACAGGCAGCGTTGGCAAAACAACAACCAAAGAGCTTGTGGCTTCGGTTTTGTCAAGAAAATATAGCACTCATTGCACCAAGGGCAATTTCAACAACAATGTGGGCGTTCCGCTCACCTTGTTTGGACTTTCCAAGGAGCACGAAGCCGCCGTCATAGAGATGGGCATGAGCAATTTTGGCGAGATAGAGGTGCTTTCACTCTGCTCCGCGCCCGACATTGCCATCATCACCAACATCGGCACTTCTCACATTGAGTTTCTCGGCTCGCAGGAGGGTATTCTCAAAGCCAAAAGCGAGATTTTCAAGGGTCTCGCCCCTGATGGCAAGGTTATATTGAACGGTGACGATCCATATCTTCTCACCTTAAAGGATAAGCTTGGCGGTCGCGAGGTGCGCTATGTGGGCATCAATAATCCCGATTGCGACTATGTAGCCACAGACATTTCATCTGATGAATCAGGCTGCAGCTTCAAGGTCAATTCCAAATCCTACACCATCAATCTTGCAGGTGTGCATAATGTGTACAATGCCCTATCTGCCATAGCGGCGGGTGAGATGCTCGGTCTTGACCATGGCGCCATTGCCGATGGATTGGCACTTTATCACTCCGACGGCATAAGGCAGAATATCATATCGGTAAACGGCTACAAGCTCATAAACGATTGCTACAATTCAAGCCCTCAGTCGGCAATTGCCGCACTCAGTGTGCTGCGCGATGTCAAGGCTGAGCGCCGCATTGCCGTGTTTGGTGACATAGCCGAGCTTGGCGACAAGGCAGAGGGTCTGCACCGAAGTGTGGGCAAGGCGGTGTGCGATTCGTCGGTTGATGTGCTCATCACAGTGGGCAAGCTTTCGGGCTATATAGCCGATGAGGCTAAGAACAAAGAAATCCATTCGTTTGATTCATCGCCCGAAGCAGGCAGATTCATAAAGGATTTTGTCACAAAAGGCGATGCAATCTTAGTGAAAGGCTCCAGATGCATGAAAATGGAGCAGATATCAGAGATGCTAATATAATAAGGCGGCGGTACTACATGAATAATGATATACTCATAATTTCGGCTGTGATATCCTTTGTGATTGCAGCAGTTTGCGGACCTCTTCTCATTCCTGTTTTTCGCAGACTCAAATTCGGTCAGGAAATAAGAGAGATTGGTCCAAGCTGGCATCAGAAAAAAAGCGGCACTCCCACAATGGGCGGCTTCATCTTCATAATTCCAATAGTGATATGCACTCTTTTGTTTGTGCGCACTCCCTTGGCGGTTTGCCTGGTGCTATTTGCGCTGAGCTTTGGTTTGGTGGGATTTGTAGATGATTACATAAAGATAATCAAAAAAAGAAATCTCGGACTCACTGAAAGGCAAAAATTTCTTTTGCAGCTTTTGTTTTCAATCGTCTTTGTGTTTGTGAGTCTGTATTGGCTAAGGCTCATTGACACAAAGATATTCATTCCATTTATAAAAACCGAAATCAATCTTTCATATTTCTATATTCCGTTTGCACTGTTTGTGCTTCTGGGCACAACCAACAGTGTGAATCTCACAGATGGCGTCGACGGTCTGGCATCGTCGGTCACTTTAGTAGTGTGCATATTTTTTGCAATTGTTTCATATGCTCAGGCTATGTATGACATTGCAATTGTCAATGTGATATCTGCGCTTGCGCTTGCAGGCTTTCTCATATTCAACTGGCACCCTGCCAAGGTGTTCATGGGCGACACAGGCTCGCTTTTCCTTGGCGGTCTTGTGTGCTCCAATGCACTGCTTATGAAAAATCCGCTTATTTTGCTTGTGGCAGGCGGAGTGTATGTGACAGAAACATTGTCTGTTATCATTCAGGTGTTCTGGTTCAAAAAGACAGGCAAAAGAATATTCAAAATGAGCCCCATTCACCATCATTTTGAAATGTGCGGCTGGAGCGAGATTCGCATAGTGCTCACTTCATCGTTGGTGACGGCGGCTTTGTGTGCAATTGCATATGTTGCCACAATATAAAATCTGACAGGAGGAAACCAAATTGGCACTCAGGCAAAAAGCTTTGAATTTAAAACCCCAAAAAAAGATGGACTATTCATTTCTTACAGTTGTGCTCATGCTTCTTTGCTATGGTCTGATTATGGTTTTCAGTGCCAGCAGTGCATCGGCCCACTATCAGTTTGGTGATGCCTACTACTTCATCAAAAGGCAGTTTGCCTGGGCAGTGATAGGCGTGGGCATAATGCTCATGGTGTCACGCATTTCCTACAAAACAATCTACAAATATGCGCTTCATCTCATGGTTGTCACCATCATCATGCTCATATTGGTGCCCCTCATAGGCATTGAGGC
>JAFYUA010000327.1 GCA_017549745.1 Clostridia bacterium
CAAAGCAGTGCTTCTGCGTGATGATTTCACTGTGTGCGACCCCGGTGAAATAGGGCAGATCGCTTTTGACATCACAGAGGGCAAACCTCTTGGTGTTCTCGATTGCTACTATAAAGACCAGGAAAAGACCGATTCGGTATTTTCTCATGGATATTATCTCACCGGCGACCTTGCATGGTGTGATGAAGATGGTTTTTACTGGTATGTTGGCAGAGCAGATGATGTTATAAAAAGCTCAGGCTACAGAATCGGACCTTTCGAGGTTGAAAGTGCTTTGATGGAGCACCCTGCAGTGTTTGAAACCGCCATTACCGCTGTTCCTGATGAAATGCGTGGCCAGATTGTAAAAGCTACAATAGTTCTGGCAAAGGGATATAAACAATCTGACGAACTGAAAAAAGAGCTTCAAAACCATGTTAAGAAGACAACCGCGCCATATAAATATCCACGAATTGTTGAATTTGTTGACGAACTTCCAAAGACAATTTCAGGCAAAATCAAAAGGGCGCAGCTTCGTGATGAAGATAAAAACAAAAACAATTAGTATGTGCAAAAACAAAGGCTTTCTCGTTTTGAGAGAGCCTCTTTTTGTTGTTATGTTCCTTGACAATGTGGTAATATTATGGTAAAATATTTCGTAGAAAATTTACATATTAAAATGTTCAGAGGTGTAATGATGAGACTTGGCTTGAAAAATGCATTTTTATATACAGAAAAAGGATTTGTAAAATCCTCAATAAGCATCATCGATAACAAAATTCTGCCATTTTCAGATTCTTTAGATTGTGAAGTTTATGACTGTGATGGATTATATATCTTTCCCGGCTTTGTTGATGTTCATGTTCATCTGCGCGAGCCGGGTTTTTCATACAAAGAAACTATCGAAAGCGGAACCAAAGCGGCTGTTCAGTCTGGCTACACTGCTTTGTGTACCATGCCAAATCTTAATCCTGTGCCTGATTGTTTCGATAATCTTAAAATTCAGCTTGACATGATTAAACAGCAGGCTATGTGCACGGTTGTTCCTTTCGGCTCAATCACAGTTTCTCAAGGCGGGCAGAAGCTTTCAGCTTTTGATGAAATGAGCACGTATGTTTCCGGATTTTCAGATGACGGCAAGGGAGTTCAGGACCCTCAGCTTATGCGCGAGGCAATGCTTAAGGCAAAATCGCTTTCCAAGATAATCAGTGCACATTGTGAAGATAATTCACTTTTGAATGGCGGCGTGATACACAAAGGAGAATTCAGTGAAAAAAGTGGCATCCCCGGCATTTGTTCCGAAAGTGAATTTGGCCCAATTGCCAGAGATTTGGCTCTTGCCAAGGAAACAGGGGTGGCATATCATGTTTGCCACATTTCTACCAAAGAGAGTGTAGAACTTATCAGACAAGCCAAGAACGATGGCGTTGATGTAACATGTGAGACTGCACCTCATTATCTGGTGCTCAATGACATGATGTTAGAAGATGACGGAAGATTCAAAATGAATCCTCCAATCCGAAGTGAAGAGGACAGGCAGGCCTTGCTATCCGGAATTGCCGACGGCACAATTGACATGATAGCAACTGACCATGCGCCTCACAGTGCTGATGAAAAAAGCAAAGGTCTATTGAATAGCATGATGGGTGTTGTAGGCTTGGAAACTGCTTTCCCTGTGCTATATACTGAGCTTGTCAAAAACAATGTCATAACTTTGGAAAAGCTTATTGAATTAATGAGCATAAATCCTGCCAAACGCTTTTTTGAAGACCAAAGCGGTGTAAACCTGTGTATATATGACCTTGATGAAAAATATACAATTGATCCGCATTCTTTTGCAACCATGGGAAGAAGCACACCGTTTGAGGCCAGAGAAGTTTATGGCAAATGCAAAATGACAGTATGCAACGGACAAATTGTTTATAACACACTATAATGAATTTGAGGTGACATAATGAAGCAATCTATATTCCAAATACTAAGCAATGAAAAAATTGCCGACTCGGTTTACCGAATGATTTTAAAAGGCGACACATCGCATATAACTGCTGCGGGACAGTTTATCAATATCAAACTTGATGGACTTTTTCTCAGAAGACCGATATCGGTATATGATTATGACGAAAGCACAGTAACAATTATTTATAAGGTTGTCGGCAAGGGAACGGACAAGCTTTCCGCTATGAGTGAAGGTGAGCTTGATATTCTCACCGGGCTTGGCAATGGATACACCATTTCCAATGACACTTCCAGCGCTCTGCTTTTGGGCGGAGGAGTAGGTGTGCCGCCGCTTTACAATCTTGCCAAAAAGCTCGTTGCTATGGGCAAAACTGTTACTGCTGTTCTTGGTTTCAATTCCAAGGGGGATGTGTTTGGCGAAGAAGAATTTTCAGCTCTTGGAGTAAAAACACTTGTTACTACTGCAGATGGCAGCTATGGCATAAAGGGCTTTGTGACCGATGCCATTTCTGAGATAGAATATGATGAATTTTACACATGCGGTCCCGAACCAATGCTCAAAGCAGTGTATAATGCAACTACCACTTCCGGTCAGTTTTCGTTTGAAGAGCGAATGGGCTGCGGATTTGGTGCATGCATGGGCTGCAGTTGTAAAACAAAATACGGAAACAAACGCATCTGTAAAGATGGTCCCGTGCTTGTAAAGGAGGAGATAATATGGTAGATCTCAAAGTGAATTTGTCAGGACTTGAGCTTGACAACCCCATAATACCTGCTTCGGGCACTTTTGGATATGGGCATGATTTTGCCGAGCTTTATGACATCAACATATTAGGCTCTTTTTCGTTCAAAGGTACCACCAAAGACGAGCGCTTTGGCAATCCAACCCCAAGAATAGCCGAATGCGAAGCAGGCATGATCAATTCTGTGGGGCTTCAAAATCCCGGCGTAGATGCAGTGATAGCTGACGAGCTTCCAAAGCTCGAAAAAGTGTTCAATAAAAAAGTCATTGCAAATGTAGGCGGATTTTCAATAGACGAATATGTTCACACATGCGCTTTGCTCGACAAGGAAAAGCAAGTTGGCATAATCGAAGTGAATATCAGTTGCCCCAATGTTCACGGCGGTGGCATGAGCTTTGGTACAAATGCTTCTGACGCTGCAAAGGTGACAGAAGCCGTGAAAAAAGTAACCACCAAGCCAGTGTATATCAAACTCAGTCCAAATGTTACCGACATCACCGAAATTGCCAAGGCCTGCGAAGCAGCGGGTGCCGATGGAATTTCTCTCATAAACACATTGCTTGGAATGAGAATTGACCTCAAGACCAAAAAGCCTGTCATTGCAAACAAGATGGGCGGCTTTTCGGGAAAGGCAATATTCCCTGTTGCACTTCGCATGGTATATCAGGTGTATGAGGCAGTGTCAGTGCCGATTATAGGCATGGGCGGAGTATCGAGTGCTGATGATGTTATCGAAATGATGCTTGCAGGTGCTACTGCTGTTCAGATAGGTGCAGCAAATCTCGTTGACCCTTATGTGTGCAGAGATATTATACTCGCTCTGCCTGACACTATGAAAAAATATGGTATTGATAATTTAAACAATATAATAGGAGGTGCTCACTAATGGGTAAGGATGTAATTATAGCTTGTGATTTTCCAAGCAAAGAGTCAACACTTGAATTTCTTTCCAAATTCACACAGGAAAAACCTTATGTAAAAATAGGTATGGAGCTTTTTTACGGAGCAGGTCCCGAAATTGTGCGCGAAATAAAGAGTATGGGTCACAAAATATTTTTGGACTTAAAGCTTCACGATATTCCCAACACAGTAAAAAAGGCAATGAGTGTGCTGTCTAATCTTGATGTTGACATGTGCAATCTTCATGCTGCGGGCACCGTTTCAATGATGGAGGCTGCCATAGAAGGGCTTACCC
>JAFYUA010000328.1 GCA_017549745.1 Clostridia bacterium
CCTTTGAGATTGCAAGCACAAAGGGTAGTGCAGTTGGCAGTTCATCACCCGTTATGATGGTCGATGGCATCAGAGCCGAAAAAGACGAATCAGGCGAGATAATCTACAAAATAGCAGGCTATGTAAACGGCAATGCCACAGAGCTTGCAATCGACGATTATGCCATGATTAATGATGTGCCTGCCGCATCGTGGGTATATGATTCAACCTCACAGAAAAATGTGCTCAAAACCACAGGCAGCTACACCATAAAGAAAGGCGACCTTATTCAGTATCAGCTCGATGCCAACAATATGGTAGCCGATGCACGCATATTGTGCACCTATGACAAAACCAAAAAAGACCTTGATATATTCTCAAGACCCGACGACCCGCGCGATGTCACCACCGACTACAACGGCAATGACCGTGCCATCAGGGGCTGGGTATATCAGACCGACGGCATATTCTTCAATGTGTCCCACGCGGCAAAGCGTGAAGACATCGTGCCTCTTTCAGGAGCCGAGATTTATCCTGTAATCAGCTCCATAGGCGTGTATGTGTATTATCCGTCAACCGACACCGTAAAGGTGGGCGGCATGAGTGATTTCATGCCATATTCCGAGGTAACCACAGCCTGCAGCAGAGTTGTTGCATTTATGACAGGCAGCGACATGATGGCAGTGGTACTTCTTGGTGAGTAAAAACATAAAGAAGCATTTTTGCGCATATATCAGAGGTGAATTTCAATGAAGCTAACATATTATGGAACAGCAGCAGCCGAAGGTGTGCCCGCACTGTGGTGTGATTGTAAAACCTGTGTGAGAGCACGCGTCAAAGGCGGCAGAAATGTGCGCACCCGAAGTCAGGCACTTATAGACGAGTCGCTTCTCATAGACCTGAGCGCCGACACATATCTGCATGTGCTCAGCTATGGTCTTCCGCTTCACACCATTGACAGCTGCATAATAACCCACAATCACTCCGACCATCTCTATCCCAAAGAGCTCAACATGCGCCACGAGGGTTTTGCCCATCTTAAAGACGGCAAGCCGTTTAAGGTGTATGGCATGCCCGCCGTCATAAAGACCATCACCGACTCCATCTCAGCGGCTCTGCCCGAGATGGAAGCCTATGGCGAGCTTGAGCTCCACTCCATACAGCCCTATGTGCCATTTGAAGCAGGCGGATATCGTGTGACTGCCCTTGAGGCAGACCACGGTGCACCCGAATCGGTGTTCTACATCATCGAAAAAGGGGGCAAATCAATCCTCTATGCTCACGACACGGGCATCTTCCCCGAAAAAGCATGGGAATATCTTGAATGGCTCGGCGTGTGCTTCGATATTGTGTCACTTGACTGCACCAATGTGCTGCTCGAATGGGACAACAAAAACCACATGGGTCTCACAGGCAATGAACAGGTAAAAAAGCGTCTTGAAAGCATAGGCTGCATAGATTCTCACACCAGGTGCATTGTCAATCACTTTTCACACAACGGTCTGGCAGGCTATGACGAGCTCGTGCCCAAAGCTGCGGCCAAGGGCTTTGAGGTGTCATATGACTCGATGACTGTTGAAATATAATAACGGAGGTAAGAAAATGAAAAAAGCATTCAGACTTTTTGCTGCTCTCATGGCAATTGTGCTCATTGCATGCTCTCTTGCAGGCTGCGGCGGCAAAGAAAAAACCAAGGCAACAACCGACGGCAAAAGCTTTACCTACTGGACAGTAATGGATAACACTGCAGCTGCAACACTTTCCAACTACAGTGAAATGATGATGTATCAGGAGCTCGAAAAGCGCACAGGCGTACACATCGACTTTATCCACCCCATTCAGGGCTCCACTGGTAACGAAGCATTCATCACAATGCTCTCAAGTGAAAAAATGCCCGACATGATTGAATACACATGGACCGGCTACACAGGCGGTGCTCAGGGCGCTATTGATGACGGCGTTATCGTTGCTCTCAATGACTATCTCGAAGACCATGCCCCTAACTACTATGACTACATGGAAGGCGAAAAGGGCAAAGCCAACGACTATCTGTGGAAGCTCCAGTCCACCACCGACGATGGCAGCTACTTTGGCTTCAATGTGCTCAACATCGGCACCACCAAGGGCTTTGCAGGCATCTATGCAAGAGCCGACAAGCTCAGAGAGTGGAACATGGAAGTGCCCGAAACAATCGACGAATGGACAGCAGTGCTTGCAAAGGCAAAAGCTGAGGGCTTCCAGAAGCCTTTCTCCTGCATGATAAATGTGCTTTCGTTTAACCACAAAGACAACCACTGCTTCAACACTGCCTATGATGTAGGCAAGGGCTTCTATCTTGAAGATGACAAGGTTGTGTTTGCTCCCTTCCAGCCCGGCTACAAGGAATACATGGCTCAGATGCACGAATGGTCAAAGAAAGGCTACATCGACACAGGCTTTGTAACCAATGACTGGGGTAAGCTCGAAGGCAACATGGCAAATGACATTTCGTTTGCAGCATGGGGCTTTGTGGGCAGCGCAATAGGCAAAATTCTTCCTGCAGCTCAGGCAAAGAATCCAGACTTTGACCTTGTGGCTTGTCCTTATCCTGTAGCAAAGAAAGGCGACACCGCCAGATTCCAGGTAATGTATCCCGAAGCAAGCTTTGTGGCAATCGGTATTTCCGGCGAGTGCGGCAATGTGGAAAAAGCAGTTGAATGGTGTGACTACTTCTACTCCG
>JAFYUA010000038.1 GCA_017549745.1 Clostridia bacterium
CGCCAATGAGCTTGATGTTGCTTATGGTTATGAGCGATGCCGACGGTGTGGTGTAGATTGCCGTGTAATCAGTGAGAGCAGACATTATGTCGGATATGCTGTCGATGGCGCGGCGAAGCTCAATATATCTTTTGCGAAGAGTGAGAGTTATCTGATTTATCTCAGCCATGCTCAGGCGATATTCGTTCATGAGCTGGTCCACATATACTCTGTAGCCAAGATATGACGGAACTCTGCCTGCGGAGGTGTGGGGCTTTTCAAGATAGCCAGCTTCTTCAAGCGAGGCCATTTCATTTCGTATAGTGGCAGAGCTGACGCCAAGATTGTGATTCTTTAAAATGTGAGACGAGCCCACGGGTTCTGCCGAAGCAATGTAGTCATCAATTATGGCCTGAAGTATTTTTTTCTTTCTGTCACTAAGCTCCATATTCTCCCCTCCGATAAGCAGTTGCGTTAGTACCCGAATTCGTTTTGGGTGCGTGTTTTTACGCCACTGCATCGTTAAAATACTCGCAAATGCGTCAGCATTCGCTCCGTTTTTGCCTTGCATTGCCGCAAAAACACAGCACCGAAAATTCTCTGAACCTAAAACAAGAAAAAATCGTAACTTTTCAAGGCGGCAGGTCGAAGGAATACTGGCGTATTTCGAGACCGACAACGAAGAAGAGGTGTTATTTTTTCTTGTTTTAGGCGAGTTCGGATACCAACGCAACTGCTTTAGCACTCACACCTTTGGAGTGCTAAATATAAGATAACACTATTTTACATATTTGTCAATAGTAAGCACTATTTTTATGGAAATTACACAATCACACAAAGTCGCAAAGCACAGAGTTTGATACATAGTATGCCCTCTGCGAAAGCACATATCTGTCGCCTTTGTCAACGAGTGTTCCTGCGGCAAGATGCTTTGCCAAAGGCTTTGCAAAGGCCTCGTCTATACCCTTGCCGAAGCGGGCACTAAATTCAGCCTTGGAAGCACCAAGCTCTGTGAGCCTGAGCTGCAGAAACATAAACTCGCTCATGAGTTCATCTTTAGAGAGTTCATAGTGTTCATCGTTGACAAAGTCAGCGATATAGCGGTCAAAATCGGCAGTTCGTGTGTAGCGGCAATTACGATAAAAAGATGCCGCAGACGCACCCAAACCAATGTATTCCTTGCCCTGCCAGTATTTGATATTATGCTTTGATTCAAAGCCTGTACGCGAAAAGTTGGACAGTTCATACTGCCCATAGCCTGCTAAGGTGAGTGAGGTGCATATCTGCTCGTACATATCGGCATATTCATCGTCGGTTTTTTCGCTTATGATTCCGCTCTCAAGCATTCTGCCAAAGGGGGTGCCATCTTCAATCTTGAGGCCATAGCAAGAAATGTGCTCAGGGGCAAGATTTAGCACTTTGGTGATGGAAGTGCTTAAAGAAGCAAAATCCTGAGTGGGAATAGCATACATAAGGTCAAGGCTTATGTTGGAAAAGCCTGCATTTCTGAGTATGTCATAGCTTCTGTGTGTGTCATCAGAGCTATGGAGTCTGCCAAGCGCCGATAGCTCTGAATCTATGAAAGACTGCGCACCAAGGCTCACTCGGTTGAAACCAAGTGCGCGATAGTCTGCCGCCTTTTGGGCAGTGACGGTGCATGGATTGGCTTCGATGGTGATTTCAGCATCGGGAGAAACATTGAAGCACTCATGGATTGCATCCATGACCTTAGCTATTGACGAGCTTTCCAAAAGTGACGGAGTGCCTCCGCCAAAATAGACCGTGTCGGCACCGAGGCCGTATGATTTATAGAGCATAGCCTCGCGCGCTAAGGCATCGCAATATTCACTCTGCCTTTGGATGAGCGAGGGATATGAGCAAAAGTCACAATAGTTGCACTTTTGAGCACAAAACGGAATATGGACATATAAGCCTATCATGTCTACCTCCGAATATATTATTTATCTGCAAAAATCAGATTATATGCATTGTCATATAGGATTTTTTCGTTTTCCTCATCGGTAAGACCAAGCGCGAGGAATTTTTCGATGCCCTCTTTGTGGCGCTCGATGGGATAGTCGGTGCCAAATAAAATCCTGTCGGCACCATGATTGCGTATGATGCGCTTAGCTATCTCGGGCGCAAGCTTGCGGTCAGTGCTTGAGCAGTCCATGTAGAGGTCTTTGCCCACGAGCAGGTCTTCGGCTTCGTTCCATTTGAGATGACCGCCAAGGTGGGCACCAATGACAATGATGCCCGGGAAATCCTGCAAAACCTTGCAAAGCCTCGGCGCCGATGAATAGTCATATTTGACATCACCCATATGAAAGAGTATGGGCAGTTTTTCATCTCTTATGATTTCATAGGCGTCATACATGCGGCGGTCGTCAATGTTGAAGAACTGAAAATCGGGGTGGAGCTTTATACCCCTGAGGCCAAGTGCCTTGATGCGCTTTATCTCCTTTTCAAAATCAGTGTATTCGGGATGAAGCGTGCCAAAACCCGCAATGGTGCCTGACAGATGCGATGCGGTGGCGTCGTTGACCGTTTCCACCTGTGGGGCCTTGAGGGCGGAG
>JAFYUA010000329.1 GCA_017549745.1 Clostridia bacterium
CATTTTGTTCCGGAGAAGGAGAGATTTGAACTCTCGCGCCGGTTACCCGACCTACACCCTTAGCAGGGGCGCCTCTTCAGCCTCTTGAGTACTTCTCCGTACCAGTGCAACGACGACTGTTTCATGATCGTTGCCAAGTATAAATATTAAAAAGAACGGAGAGGCAGAGATTCGAACTCTGGGTGCTTTCGCATCACTAGTTTTCAAGACTAGCTCCTTAAACCACTCGGACACCTCTCCATGTGTTTCAAGAACAAGAAATATTGTATCATAACGAAAGGCAAATGTCAACCTCTTTTTTGAAAAAAGTGACTACAAATCAATAAATATTCAATTATTTCATAAGTTTTTTGCAAAAAGTAGTTGACACAAAATGTTTTTTGATATATAATATCAATGTTGCGAATTTGACATAGGGGTATAGCTCAGTTGGTAGAGCAGTGGTCTCCAAAACCACGTGCCGTGGGTTCAAGTCCTACTGCCCCTGTAAAGCATGAATGGCTCAAACGCTTTGTTTGAGCCATTTTTGTTGTGTTATTTAAAAGTTATGTGGTCTTGCAAGTCTGATTTGACAGGGTAAAATGAGCACTTTTTTCGCATATAGTTTCATCTGTTTTCAAACATTCCGTTTGCTACAGCATCAAATAAGCATCATTTGATTTCATTAATTCTGCGAGAATACTTTTTCGATTCTCGCAGATTATTTTTTATCCAACAGATAATTTCATTTCCTTTGTTGACTAAAAGCTCGAACAATTACGATTAGTAACATTTGAAACAGCCAACAAAATGGTTACACACGACTCTTCGTCTTTGCATTATACACTTATGGATTGTTCTCATGCAGACATTCGCTTTGTCTGTTTATTTTATCTTATTATTTCAATCCCAAGAATGTTACACAAGTTTTCTACAAGTTCTGTGTTATCACCATAAGATACAATATAATGCTGACACATTACATTCTGCGCAAATCGCTCTACATCATCAAGCAGTATTTCAAGGCCTGGAAGCTGCGGTGCCGGCTGTGTCCAGCCTGCTTCCTCCCACCCGCGGGCAGTTTTAGCTTCACCCTTGACCATATGCATATAATATATACCATCGTCGTAGGTGAGACGGCAAAGTGTCACCTCGCCGGGCTTAACTTTACTTACATTAAGTATTCCTTCAGATAGCTCACCGAATGCTGCAGGCATAACGGTAATGCCGTCTACAGTCACCTCAGCGGGCACATAATCGGGAACACCTGCAAGAACTCTGTCCTCGAAAAACTCATAGAATTCAAGGTAAAAAGCGCATTGTCCTGTAAGGTACTTAATCATAAGCTGAGTTATACTTCCAAGACTGTCGTTTTCAGGAATAGTACAAAGCCCTGCTTCATCTGAAAGAAGCATGAATATGGGTGCAGGCGGAAAGCCAAGCAGTTTCTTCATGCCGTCCACATCCTTTAATGATATAGCATCATAGCCTCTTTCATCACAAATTGATTTAACGGCAAGATAATATCCCGCTGCCTTTTTAAGACTTTCGGGATTTGCAGGCTTTAAGAAATTCCACTTTGACATTGCACTGTCAATTACCGCCTGAATATCCTCATCATTCAGTTTCTGATAACGCTGTTCTATTTCCAACATTTCAAAGGTTTCTATTTCGGGGCCGATTACCCTTTTAAGTGAAGGACCATCTGCCTGTGTTCCATAGAGGTTCATGTCACGATAACCAGCCATACCGCTTCTTGCGTGTCGAAGCTTGGCAGCAGCCGCAGAAGCTACAGCATAATTATATACTTTCTTTGTCTTTGACGGAAGACCTACAATATCATAGATGTATGTAAAATCATATCCAAGGTCATAGAAAGTTTTGCGAATTGCTGTTGTTCCTGCCTGATCGGCAGTGGTAACAAGGCGGTCGCCTTCTACCCAACCGCAAAGACCCCAAAGTATCATGGGCTTATTGCGAAAATGCTCGGTTACCTTGACAACTGCGTGTGTGGGTATCCAACCCGCTATACAAATAACAAGAACATCGAAATCTTTATTTTTGAGCTGGGACACTGCTCTTTTTACATCTTTTTCCTCATAATCATCGGTCACGGGATAAACACTTATTAAATCCAATCCCTCATTTTTGAGTGCTTTTTCCGCATCGGAGCACTTCTTAACAATGATATCCATGGGAGTGTTTACCTCACCAAAACCTACAAAAGCTGCTTTTACCATAACATTCATCCTCTCTTTCTGTTTAATATATCATCGTAGTATTTAAAGTTGTTGTAAACATCTTTATAATCTGTATCTGTGGGCAAATACTCTTTGTCTGTTTCTACCATTTTGCAGGCATCTTCAATAGAATCAAACATCCCTGTTCCCACTCCTGCAAGTATTGCAGAACCTAAGCAGGCAGTTTCTTTGTTTTTGAGAGTTGTCAGTTTTTTGCCAGTAATATCTGCCTTCATGGTACACCAAAGACTACTCCTTGCTCCGCCACCCATTATGCGGATTTCATCAACATCCACGCCCAGATAGTCCAGATTGCTCTTAAGAATACACGCAACCGACTCCATTATACTGCGCACAAAATGAGATATCGTATGCTCAGGAGTAATACCTGTGAAGCTGCCTCTGGCATCGGGATTATACTTCGGCATTGTCGAGCCGCAAAGATATGGCAAAAACACAAGTCCGTCACAGCCCACATTTACTTTTTCTGCCATAGTATCAAGCTCTGCAAAGGAAATCTCTCTTGCAAACACATCGCGGAACCATTTGAGTGCCATTCCTGCCGTCGGGCTCCACGAAAGCAGGCAATATTTTCCGTCATAACTATAATGACACGGAACTATGCTATTCTCATCATAAGGCGGCACACTATCCGTAGGAGCATAGATTGCCATGGTGGTGCCTGTCATTTCGCTTATGATGCCTTTTCTGACTACCCCTGCACCTATTGCACCTGCAATCTGGTCAATAGCAGATGTTACAACCTTTATGCCTTCATAATCACCAACATACACTCCGCTGTCTGCAAGTTCCGGGAGCTGAGTTTTCTCAATGCCCACAAAGTCAAGCATTTCATTCCACCAAACAGCTTTGTTGATATCAAAATATATAGTTGATGACTGTAGCGTTTTCTGTGTTATAAATTTGCCCGTAAGCTTATAGAGCAAATAATCTTCAAGCAGAAAAATCCTTTTTGTCTTTTCCCAAATATGGGGCTCATTGCGTTTTACCCACAATAGCTTACATGCAGGCCAGGTAGCTGTAATTTCCGGCTGGCCGGTTACCTCAAATACTTTTTTTCGGCCAAAATGTTCTTCAATTATTTTGGCTTCCTCAGTGGCACGGTTGTCGAGCCATACAATGGCGTCTCTTACAGGATTGCCGTATTCGTCTGTAAGTATAAGAGTTTCACACTGGGTATCTATTGCAAGACAATCTATCGGTGAGTCTTTTTTTATTTTTACAAGAATTTCTCTTAGCATTTCCCAGTATTTTTCCGGCTTTATCTCAACAAAACACCCATTTGTATTTACAGTATAATCAACATTTACAGATGCCTTTTCCTTTAATTCTTCGTTAAAAAGCATTGCTTTTACCGAGGTTGTACCATAATCTATTCCGAGACAGTTCATAACATTCTCATCCTTTCTCTTGAAAAATAGAAGTCATTGTGTTACAATAATTATGCAAATTAATACAGTTAGGTGTGAGTACATGAGCATTGATGAAAGAAAGGCCAAAATAATCGAGCTTATTCAGGAAAATGGCATAGTCAAGGTTTCCGCCTTAAGTGAAATCCTCAACATATCAGAGGTCACCATACGAAGTTATCTCACAGATATGGAAAAAATGGGACTTCTCACCCGTGTTCACGGCGGAGCAATAAGTTCTTATAAGCCATACTGCAGCATGAACTTTAACCAACGGCTTGAAACAAATCAGACCGAAAAAGAACGCATAGCTTTAAAAATAGCCGATATGATTGAGCCAAATGATACAGTTATGCTAAACGCGGGCACCACTACTCTGCTTGCATTCCGTCATCTCCCTGCAGATTATAATTTGAATATTGTAACAAATTCCATTTCCATAGCGCTTGAAGCTTCAGAAAATCCCAACTATAATATCACCC
>JAFYUA010000330.1 GCA_017549745.1 Clostridia bacterium
CCGGGAGAGATTTTGGTAAGTGCGGATTCTGAGGAAGAAGCGGTAAATTATGCTCAAGCTTTCGGAGGAACATTAAAAAGATATTTTACCGGAGTAGCGGTCATTACTTTAGGAACAGATAAAGAAAACAGAGCAGTTACCCCCTACAAGCTTGCAGTGCGCTATGGCACAAAGAGCGAGGGAGTAGGCGGTTCATATATACTCCATGTGTTTGAAAAGGGCACAAGCGGTTTTGTTGAATACACTCTCAATGACACTGTGAGAGTAAACAACACTTCTATGACTGCTGCTGAGGCGATTGCTCACCTTGAAGCCAATGCTCCCGTGGACTACAAAGAAAAATATCCCGACAAGGACTATGAAAACTACCTCATTCAGCCTGTAAGAATTTACACCAACTCCAAAGGTCTGGTAAATTCTATTGACTGTATGGACAAAGCCAATGACTATGCAGCAGGCAATGTTGTTCCTGCAACAGTTGAATACACTGCAGGCTCTGATGCTGTGTTTGCAAATGGTGCCACACTCAAATATGAAAGCAGTGTAAAATCCTTTAAAAACAAAAGCAATGCTTCGCAGTTCAGAATTCCATCCTCGGTAGTGTTTGCGGTGCCTGCTTATGATTTGTCGGCTCAGAATCAGTATAAGATTTATTCTGCTTTTGAGAACAATGGTTCATATTGTGTAGAAGCCTATGACATGGACGGCAAAAATGCGGGTGCAGTAATTTACTATTTCAACAAAGCTAATGATGTGCTTTCAAAGCTTTATACCGACACAGGTGTAAGTATTATCGAAAGTGTTGGCAGTCAACTGCAAAATGGTGAAACTGTTAAAACCGTTTCATATTATAAACCAGACGGCACTCTCGCAAGCAATGTGATTGATGATGAGGTTAAGCCTGAATATATGAATGATATCAAAGCAGGTGACTTTGTTAAGCTTGCTATCACCGATGGCAAGATAACCACTATCTGTCCGGTTTATATGGATGGTGAGCTCTATAATTATGTTTATAACAATGAAGAAGCACAATGGGAAGGAGTTCTCATTACTGATGGTCTCAACCATGCAAAAGTAAGCTACGATGGCAAAGCTGGCTACTATCAGGCTATGGTCGGCGTGGTACAGAGCTTTGACTATGAGGGTAAATTTGTTGAGATTATTCCAACTACAGTTGCAGATGGCTCATATAGTGCAGAGAACATTCTTCCGCTTAATCTCAGCGGCTCTGCCAAGTATTACAAATGCGATAAGAACGGCAAAGTAATCACAGCTGAATATGGCGATATCGCAAACGAAGCTCTCGAAGTGAAGCCTGCAACTACAACCAGAGTTGTTGCAATAGTTATGAACGAAGCTATCGTTGCAATGTATCAGATTCCTGCAGCTGAATAATTGTTTTCAATCAAAAAGGTTGGCGAAATTTCGCCAACCTTTTTTGTATACAAAATAAAAAATCAGGAAATAATTAGAAATGACAAAAACAAAAGAAGCAGGCTGATTATCCACGCTTTTTCCCGAAATGTTTTTGGTATATTATTATTATTTACGAATATTATTATTATAGCTTACTACATATCAAAACTTATGAAAGGATGGTTCAATTGACGATGGATAATATTAATGTAAATAATGAAGCTTCTCTTATGGGAACAGTGGAGGGGGAACTCAAATTTAGCCACGAAATATACGGCGAGGCTTTTTATAGCTTTGTGATGAGGGTTATGAGACTATCAGATATTTGTGATTATATCAATGTGACTGTTTCAGAAAGATTGATTCAGAATATGAATCTTTCTCATGGATGTGTTGTGTCGGTAAATGGGCAGTTCCGTTCCTACAATAACTATTGTGAGACGGGCAACCGACTCATTCTCACAGTTTTTGCCAGAGATATAGAAGTGCTCGATGAGCTTGAATCTGAGTATGACGGTCACAATCCCAATTCCATATATCTCAACGGCTTTTTGTGCAAAGCTCCTGTATATCGCACTACACCCTTTGGCAGAGAAATAACCGACCTTCTCATTGCAGTGAATCGCGCCTACAATAAGTCAGACTACATTCCATGCATTGCATGGGGCAGAAATGCAAGGTATTCATCGGGTCTTAGTGTGGGCGACAACATCAAGATATGGGGCAGAATTCAGTCGAGAGAATACCAAAAAAGAATTTCCGAAGAGGAATCTGTCACAAAGACTGCATATGAAATTTCTATATCCAAAATGGAGGTATGTTCTGCATCATCAAGCGTGTCTGATGCAGAAATAATCTGATTTTTTTGTAAAAATATACCTCGCATATAAAACTCTCTTGTGAACAGAATAGATATTGCAAAGTGAATTTGCAATTATTTTTCAAGGAGAGTTTTAGTTATGTCAAGAAAGAATGTAGTTCCTGAAGCTAAAGAAGCTATGGAAAGATTCAAAATGGAAGCAGCATC
>JAFYUA010000331.1 GCA_017549745.1 Clostridia bacterium
ACATCCGCCCGATTTTTCGGGTCGATGTAGGCATCGACCCCTACATTTTTGAATGTTTATACATTATGAATGTTTAGAGAGACAGCCCCTTTTTTTGCATCACCTCTCGCCACAACCACCTCGTAGCCTGCCTGCGATACTTGTTTCTTTAAAAGCGCAAGGCTTTCGGCAGCCTCGGCGCCCGAATGTGCCTTGTTGTCATAGAGGCTGTAGTGTTCGCGCACATCTTTGGGCGAAAGATTGGGCATCACCACATTGGCGCCAGCTCTGAGAGCACGCTCTCTGCCATCTGCCGCAATAGTGCCCAGAGCCGTGGTGGCAGGAATGAGCGCATTGGGAAACAAAAGCCTGAGCATTGCCACCAAAGTGAGAGTGAGCTCAAGTGAACCGTTGGCGCAATCTGCAAACGGGGTGTCTTTGTGGGAAATAAAGGGACCTATGCCTATCATGTCAGGCTCGAGCGCTTGCAAAAACCTGAGGTCTGCCAAAAGGCATTCGGGAGTCTGCTCAGGCGAGCCAACCATGAATCCGCTGCCAACCTGATAGCCGATGTCTTTTAAGTCAAAAAGGCATTGCTTTCTTGCCTCGAGCTTCATTTTTGGCGGATGCAGGCTTGCATAGTGCTCAGAGTCGGCAGTTTCGTGCCTGAGAAGGTATCTGTCGGCCCCTGCATCAAAAAGGCGCTTGTAGCTATCACGGCTTCGCTCACCAAGCGAAAGCGTGACTGCGCAATCGGGGTGGTTTACCTTTATTGCCGCCACTATATCGCACATGGTGTCATCATCAAAAGCGCCGTCCTCTCCGCCCTGCATCACAAAGGTGCGAAAACCAAGCTCATAGCCTGATGCGCAGCATGCGAGTATTTCCTCTTTGGTAAGACGATAGCGGCACACATTGGGGTTCGACGCCCTTATGCCGCAATAGAGGCAATTGTTGCGACAATAGTTGGATATTTCAATGAGACCTCTGATATACACCTCGCCAGCATACACTCTTCTGCGCACGCGGTCGGCTGCTTCAAAGAGGATGGATGCATCATAATCGCCACCCAGCAAAAACAAAAGCTCTTCATCAGATGCGTTGTGAGTGGATTCAAGCTTGTGTATTACGCTCTTTGCATCAATCAAATATGCCGCCCCCTTCTTCAAAACGCTCAAGGAATGAATGCTTCACTCCGCCGAGCTTGTATTCGGGCAGGGTGTCTGCCATGACATTGTGGATGCTTTCAAAAAGGTTGTGTTCCACATCGGGGTTGGTGTTTTTGAGAGATTTTATCAAAAGCTTTACTTCCTGACGCTTGGATTCGCCCGTGCCGTCACCGCTTTTGTCGATGTTTTCGGTAAAGCGGCAGGCGCACTGCAAAAACGAAAGCTTGTTATAGTCACGCCATGCAATGATGTCATCTTCGAGTATGCAATACATGGGTCTGATGAGCTCCATGCCCTCAAAATTGGTGCTGGCAAGTCGGGGCAGCATGCCCTGAATCTGACTGCCATACATCATGCTCATGAGGGTGGTTTCAATGACATCACTCATATGATGCCCAAGGGCAATCTTGTTGCAGCCGCGCGCCTTTGCATTGGCATACAGATGCCCTCGCCTCATGCGCGCGCAAAGATAGCAGGGTGATTTGTCCACCGAGTTTGCCACATCGAAAATGTCGGTATCAAAAAACTCCACAGGGATTTGCATGAGTGCTGCATTGGATTCTATCTTTTGGCGGTTGGCTTGGTTGTAGCCTGGGTCCATAGCCATGAAAACAAGCTCAAAGGGCACCTCGCTGTGCCTCTGGAGCTGCTGCATGAGCTTGGCAAGAAGCATTGAATCCTTGCCGCCCGAAATGCACACCGCTATGCGGTCACCCTCGGCGATGAGACGGTATCTCTTGACGGCTTCCACAAAAGGCTTCCAGAGCTGTTTGCGATATTTTTTTATTATACTGCGCTCTATAAGAACGCTCTCGGACATTTCTCGCATAAGTTTCTCCAAATTATTAAAAGAAAAGCAAAACACAAGTGTTTTGCTTTCTTTACTTATTTAATAATTAACCGTGGCAGTGTTCACAATTGCCGCAATCTGGGAAAAGACTGTGGTCATATTCAATGCCGTTTTTGTCATAATAGTCTTTGAGAGCCTTTTTTACGGCTTCTTCTGCAAGCACTGAGCAGTGCACCTTGGCAGGGGGGAGACCGTCGAGCGCTTCAACAACGGCTTTGTTGGTGAGCTCCAGGGCATCACTCACGCTCTTGCCCTTTATCATTTCGGTTGCCATTGAGCTTGAAGCTATGGCACTACCGCAGCCAAAGGTCTCAAATTTTACATCAACGATGATGTCATTTTCTATTTTGAGATATATCTTCATGATATCTCCGCATTTGGCGTTGCCTACCTCGCCCACGCCGTCGGCATCTTCAATATAACCCACATTGCGGGGGTTTTTAAAATGGTCCATGACCTTTTCACTATATAACATGGGGTTTTCTTCCTTCCTTTAAATCTCTCCATACGGGAGACATGTTTCTGAGATATTGCACAACCTCTGTCACTGCAGATATGATGGCATCGACTTCCTCCTCGGTGTTGTATTCTGAAAGCGAAAGTCTGAGTGAGCCGTGTGCCACCTCGTGAGGTCTGCCTATGGCAAGGAGCACATGGCTGGGGTCAAGGCTGCCCGATGTGCAGGCAGAGCCCGATGATGCACACACTCCGTGCATGTCGAGCATGAGAAGAAGCGACTCGCCCTCAATGCCCTCAAAGCACATGTTCACATTGCCGGGCAGGCGATTTGTGCGGTCACCATTGAGAACTGAGTGCTCAATCTTCAAAAGACCGTCGATGAGCCTGTCTCTCATTTTGGAAAGCTTTGCTGCATTTGCATCGGCATTGGCACATGCCTCGCTAAGTGCAGCAGCCATGCCCATTATGGCAGGGATGTTCTCAGTGCCACCTCTTTTGCCGCGCTCCTGAGCGCCGCCCTCGATGATGTTTGAAAGGATAATGCCCTTGCGGCAATATAGCGCGCCCACGCCCTTGGGGCCGTGGAACTTGTGAGCCGAAAGGCTGAGCATGTCAATGTTTTGCTCTGCCACATTGATGTGCAAATGGCCTGCCGCCTGAACGGCATCGGTGTGAAACACAACGCCCTTTTCGCGGCACATTGCACCGATTTCGGCAATTGGCAAAATTGTGCCGATTTCGTTGTTGGCATACATCACCGTGACAAGGCAGGTGTCCTCGCGGATTGCCGCAGCAACCTCAGCGGCAGTGATTAGCCCTGACTGGTGAACATCTAAAAGAGTGACCTCAAAGCCCTGCTTTTCGAGCTTTTTGAGAGTGTGGAGAACTGCATGATGTTCAAATGCAGTGGATATGATATGTTTTTTGCCTTTTTTGGCGCCGTTTGCAGCGGCAGATACAATCGCCTGATTGTCCGCCTCTGAGCCACCCGAGGTGAAATAAATCTCCCTTGGCTCGCAGCCGAGAGATGCGGCAACGGCTGCCCTTGCCTCGCTAAGGGCTTCAGCAGCTTCCTGCCCCACCGAGTGAAGACTCGACGGATTGCCGAAGATGCCCTGCATATATGGCATCATAGCGTCTATAGCAATCTGCGACATTTTGGTTGTAGCAGCATTATCAGCATAAATCTGCATAGTAAAAATACACCTTCTTAATTTATTAAGTCCTTTATAACTTCCCCAGCCATGATGTAGCCCATAACAGGCGGCACAAATGACACAGACCCCGGCACGGGGCGGCCTCCATGAGTGAGCTCGTCACATGCATGGGATGAAATGGGCGTTTCTTCGGAATATACGCATTTGACCGAGGTGATGCCTCGTTTTTTGAGTGAGGTGCGCACTGCCCTTGCAAGGGGGCACACCCTGGTGGCATGGATATCCGCCACTCTGAAAGCCGATGGGTCAAGCTTGTTGCCTGCACCCATGGCAGAAATGACCCTCACTCCTGCTTCTTTGGCGCGGGTGATGAGTTCCACCTTTGCGCTCACAGTGTCCACCGCGTCTACCACATAGTCAAACCCCGAAAAATCAAATTCTGACGCAGTGTCTGGCAGAAAAAAGCATTGCTTTGCCACAACCTCGGTATCGGGGCAGATGTCTGCCACTCTTTGGCGTGCAGCTTCCACCTTAGGCATGCCGACTGTTGAGTCAAGAGCAATTATCTGACGGTTGATGTTGGATGCAGACACAGTGTCACTATCCACCAGCACCAATCGCCCCACACCTGCGCGGGCAAGCGCCTCAACTGCCGCACCGCCCACTCCGCCTACTCCAAAGACGGCAACAGTGCTTTGCCTTAGTTTTTGCAGAGCCGATGCGCCGAGCATTGCCTGCGTGCGAGAAAATCTTTCTTCCATTAAATTCACCATATACGAAAAATATTATTCGCATGAAATCTAAAATCCCATAATCAATTCATTATATCACAAGTTATTCGCAAAATCAAGAGTTCCAAAAGACAAAAATCAAGCAAAACAGAAATGACCCTTGACCACCAATACCTCTGTAGCCAAGGGTCATTTCTGTTCAATTTTGATATCTAACATCTTTGGTTAACCTCTCTTTATTAATCTGCCTTATGATGCATCATCCCAACATCTCAACACATAATCGTAAATTTTTCTCTAGCGAGAACTGCCTGATGTTTCAGTTGTTCTTATTTGCTCTCAAAAGGCGAGCTTTGCAAGCTTTTTGTGAAGATTGATTTTTTGACCTGAACCTATTTCTATATCATACGTGACACCGTCGTGTTTGCTGCTTTTTATTTACCTCTTCTTCCCGTTCAGGACTCAAAATCTTTGATTTCTTTTAATCTGCACTTTTAAAAGCTTGTTTTGTCAGATTCTCATTGGACTGTACCTCTCTTTCTTTGTGTGACTATAATATAACATACTTATGGCGCCTTTTCAATTGACAAAATACCAAAGCTTTAAAACCTCTTTTTGTACAAAAAGCAGAAATTAAAGCTAAAGAGCATTTTTTTATTTACAACACACATCAACTTGTGATATCATTATATTATGGGCGCGCAAAGCGCCCGATTTTTTGTGCACAAAAGAGGCGACTTATATATGGCAAACCTTACCAAAGATTTCACCAGGGGCAGCATACCGCGGCAGCTGTTGTGGTTTACCCTGCCGTTTATGGCATCAAATGCACTTCAGGTGCTATATTCCACCATCGACATGATAATAGTGGGCAACTATGTGGGCACTGCAGGACTTTCGGCTGTGTCACAAAGCAGCATGATAGTCAACTTTGCCACCATGGTGTGCCTTGGCTTTTCCAATGCAGGGCAGGTGCTCATAGCTCAGGCAATGGGCGCAGGCAAAAAGAAAGAGCTAAATGACATAATAGGCACGCTCTTTACCCTCATTTTGCTAATCGGCGTTTTGTTCAGCGTTGCGTTTCTGGCAATGCGCTCTAATATAATGCAGTGGATAAACATTCCGAGTGAATCTCACGCAATGGCTATAGATTATCTTGTAATCTGTGCTTGGGGTCTGGTTTTCACCGCGGGCTACAATGTGGTGTCGGCAATTCTCAGAGGCATGGGCGATTCCAAAAGACCGTTTCTTTTCATTGGCATAGCCACGGTGGTCAACCTCGTGCTCGACATTGTGTTCACAGGCATGCTCGGCTGGGGCGTGGCAGGCGCGGCATATGCCACCATCATTGGTCAGGCAGTGTCATTTATCTTTTCTTTGTTCTATCTGTATCGAAGCCGCGAAGCTTTTGGCTTTGATTTTCGCAAAGAGAGCTTTAGACTAAACAAAAAATACTGCAAGATGATGTTTGGTCTCGGCACTCCCATGGCAATACAGGCAGGCTGCATCAATCTTTCGATGCTCTATGTGAACTCGCTTGTAAACTCTGTGAGCGTTGTGGCATCGGCGGCATTTGGCGTGGGCACCCGAATTGATGACATATTCAACAAAATATCTCAGGGGCTTCAGTTTGCAGCACTGCCCATGATAAGCCAGAATCTCGGCGCCAAGGATAACTCCAGAGCAAAACGCGTGGTGTGGTGGACTCTGCTCTATTCAGGACTTTTTGCATGCTTTACCATTGCGGTGTACTTCCTCTTTGGCAAAGACCTCTTTATGATGTTCTCAGATGACAGCGCCGTTCACAACATGGCAGGCACATTCATCAGTGCAATTGTGTGGATATTCCCCGCGCTTGCAATCATGCGCGCAACCAACGCATTCATTCAGGGCATTGGCAACGCCACTCTCGGCATGGTGCTCTCGCTCCTTGACGGCGTAATTCTCAGGATAGGACTCAGCTGGCTTTTCGGCATTGGTATTGGCTGGGGCTTCTATGGATTTGTGCTCGGTTACGGCGTGGCGGCATATGGCTGCGCAATACCTGGGTTTATATATTTCATCTCGGGAATATGGAAAAAAAGAAAATCGCTGGCAGACAGCATATAACCCAAAAGGGGCTGTCTCTCTAAACATTCATAATGTATAAACATTCAAAAATGTAGGGGTCGATGCCTACATCGACCCGAAAAATCGGGCGGATGTGGGCATCCGCCCCTACAAAACGAATTATTATGCATATTGTTTGTTTAAAGAGACAACCTCTTTTTATGTTATTCAAAAAGCTTTGCAGGGTCTTCACACACTCTGTCGAGCACTGTGGCTATGCCGCCCAGAAGCACTGCATCGCACCCAAGCACAGATGCACTCACGGGGCAGCTTTGCTCTCTCATGCCCATGGCGCCAACCGTTGCATCGGCAAGCCTTGGCACAATGGCTTCGCAAAAGCCGTCTATGCCCGAGCCCACCACGATGAGCGAGGGGTCAAAAAGATTGGCTATGTTAAATACTGCTGCCGAAAGGTAGCTCACCTCGCGCTCTACCACTGCGCATGCCGCTTTGTCGCCTGTTTTGTATGCATTGAATATATCGGCACAGGTGCTATCTTTGGAGAGTGAGTCTGAAAGAGAGAGATTTTCGTGCAAGGCTCTGAGCATTGCGCCCTCTCCTGTGTGAGCTTGCAGGCAGCCTCTTTTGCCGCATTCACAAACAGGGCCTAAGGGGTCAATTATGCTATGACCAATCTCGCCTGCGGCGTTGTTCACTCCGCGAAGCAGGCTACCGCCGCTTATGATGGCAGAGCCAACACCGCTGCCTACATAGAGGTACACAAAATCCTCACACGCCGAAGCCGTGCCATACCACCTCTCTGCCGTTGCCATGAGGCGCACATCGTTTTCGGGATACACGCACAGTGAGCACGCCTCACTGAGCATGGCTTTGATGGGCACATTCTTCCATTTGAGAATGGGTGAATTCACTATATCGCCGTGATGCGCATCTGTAATGCCATGCACGCCGAGTCCGAGACCTGCTATGGTGCAATCGCGGCTTTCGCCAAAGGTCCTGACTTGCTGTGCGATATATGCAGTGCACTCCTCAGGCGTTGCAGTGCCGTCAAAACGGCGGCTATGGCGATAGATTATGTTGGCACCAAAATCCGACACGGCAAAATCCACACCCACGGGGCTGATGTATGCCGAGGCTGCAAAGAAACGGTCCTGCCTGAGTCTTAAAAGCACAGGCTTTCGTCCGCCTGTGGACACACCCACACTGCACTCCTCCACAAGGCCATTGTCGATGAGCCATGAGGTGATGTTGGTGACGGTGGCGGCGGTGAGACCTGTGGCCTTTGCAAGCTCTATTCGTGATATCTGCCCACTGCTTCGTATGTTGCTCAAAATGAGTGATGTGTTCATTCTTTTCATCAAAGAAAAGCTACCGATTTTATTTTTCATCGTTTTTCACCATATGTCAGAGAAAATTCCCTTTCGGCTATGCTTTATTTTTTCTTAAGTATATCTATAGCTTTTGCAAGCTGAGTGTCGCCATCTTCGGTGGCATCATACTCTTTGAGCTGCACGCCATCTGGCAGGTCAACCTCCACATCGGGTGCTACGCCCTGACCATCGATGCACTGCCCTGCAGGGGTATAGTAACGCGCAATGGTCACTCGCAGTCCCGTGCCGTCACCCAATGCAAACACTCCCTGCACCACGCCTTTGCCGTAGGTGTTTTTGCCAACTAAGGTGGCTTTGTCATAATCACTAAGCGCTGCCGCCATGATTTCTGATGCACTGGCGCT
>JAFYUA010000332.1 GCA_017549745.1 Clostridia bacterium
CAAACATAAACAACATGCTTTTCATCAAATTCAACGGGCACGCCCCATGTAAACGAGGTACGGGACACACAAAGGTCCTGAAGTCCGGGCTTTAAGAAGTTATTAACCATCTCTTTGCGTCTGGATTCGGGTTGTATGAATTCAGGGTTGTCCTCAATGTGCTTCATGAGAGCGTCCTGATATTTGCTCATACGGAAGAAGTAGGCTTCTTCTTTGGTCTCTGTCACAGGTCTGCCGCAATCAGGGCAGCAGCCGTCAACAACCTGAGTTTCGGTAAAGAAGCTTTCGCAAGGCACGCAGTAAAGGCCGCTGTATTCACCCTTGTATATATCGCCCTTGTCATAGAGTTTTTTGAAAATCTTCTGCACGGTAGCTTCGTGGTAATCATCGGTTGTTCTTATGAATTTGTCATAGCTTGTATTCATAAGGTCCCAGATGGAACGGATTTCACCTGCAACACCATCCACATACGCCTTGGGAGTGATGCCGCATTCGTTGGCAATCTGCTCAATCTTCTGACCGTGTTCGTCGGTGCCTGTAAGGAAAAACACATCCTTGCCTATGAGGCGGTTATATCTGGCAATTGCATCAGTGAGCACAACTTCATATGTGTTGCCTATATGAGGCTTGCGTGAAGTGTAGGCAATCGCCGTGGTAATATAGAACTTTTCTTTTTCCATTGTCTTATCTTTCCTCTCCTGTTTGTACGAATGAGTACAAATTTATAAACATTAACATTATATCATTATTCTTCCTCTTTTACAAGCACAAAATCAATACTTGTTTATAGGTGCATCAAACTCTTCGGCATCTGCCTTTTTGATTGCTCTGATTTCTATTTCATACTTACCGTCGGGCGAATCAATCTCCACCACATCACCAAGCTTTGCACCCAAAAGCTTTTTGCCAATGGGTGATTCGTTGCTTATAAAGCCACTTGCGGCATCATTGCGCACTGTGGTCACAACTCTTAGCTGCATCACCTCTTCAATGTCACTCATGTAGCAATCCACAAGGTCATGCATGCCCACGGTGTCTGGCGCAGAGGAGGTGTCTATCACATTGGCAGTTCTTATCATGTTGGTGAGATAGCGAATACGGCTCTCGTTCTGATTTTTCTTTCTCTTGGCTTCTTTATATTCAAAATTTTCACTCAGGTCGCCAAACGCTCTTGTGCGTTTGACCTCTTCCAGAAGCTCATAGCGAAGAGTGACCTTTCTGTATTCAATTTCTTCCTGCATTTTTTGAATGTCTTGCTTTGTAAGGTCGTTATACACAGAAATTCTCCTCACTTTATATGGTTTCATCAGCGTGCATTTCCATGGTCACATGAACAATGCCCTCTTCCAAAAACTCGCCGGACACAGTGTGAAATCCCATTTTTTCATAAAATCCAACCGCCTGTTTTTGAGCATGAACGCTTATCTTATCGCATGCAAAATTCTTTTTAATTTCTTCCACACTTCTTTTCATGAGTTCACTGCCCATGCCGCTTCTGTGATTGAGAGTGAGCACTCTGCCCACCATCACAACACCATCATCTTTCAAAGGTTCAAAAGCTCTGAGGTATGCCGTCACTCGCTTGCCGTCCCAGAAAAAGCAGTGCAGGCTGTCATAGTCAACATCGTCGAGATCCTGACACACAATTCCTTGTTCAAGCAAAAAAATCTCTGCCCTTGATTTTAATATTTCATAAACCTCGGTTGCAGATAATTCACAAAATTTCTTTGATATAAAATCCATAACATCACCTTTTCATTTGAAAAAAGGACTATGCAAACATATGCACAGTCCTTTTTCTTCTACCCCGGCAGCTTCCTACTTTCCCGGGCCGTCACCAGCCAAGTATCATCGGCACTACAGAGCTTAACTTCCGTGTTCGGTATGGGTACGGGTGTGTCCTCTGCGTCATCGCCACCGAGTTACTTAATACAATATCAGTTTTCTTCTACCTCTTGCTTCTGCTTAAACTCTTTCCTTCTCTTTCTTGGTCAAGCCCTCGGTCTATTAGTATCACTCAGCTAAATACATTACTGCACTTACACCTGTGACCTATCAACCACATAGTCTACGTGGGACCTTACTACCTTTCGGTATGGGATATCTTATCTCGAGGGGGGCTTCACGCTTAGATG
>JAFYUA010000333.1 GCA_017549745.1 Clostridia bacterium
GAGAAGTCTGCGTTCTCTCAGGGGGTCACGGTTGAAAATGTTGCCTTTTTCATATGGGCTTATGTGCATGCCTTTGAGCCACACTTCACCTTTTTCAATCGAAGCATATGAATCCTTGATGTTCACCTGACCCAATCTGAGCGATTTAACCTCTGTGCCTGCAAGCTCTATGCCGCATTCATATTTTTCTTCTATGAAATAATCATGATAAGCTTTTTTGTTTTGGGATATTGTTTTGATGCTTTCACTCATCATCATCACCGCTTTCTATTGTAAAATCGATTTCTCTGTACTTGCTGTCTGCTCTTTTTACTTTTATTATGAGCTCATCACCGATGGCATAAGTCTTTGATGTGCGCTTGCCGATGAGGGTAAGCGTTTTTTCATCATATTCATAATAATCGTCATCAAGGTCTCTCATGGATATTAGCCCCTCAATTCCAAAATCTGTCTCTGCAAAAATGCCAAATGATGTAACCGAAGATATGGTAGCGTGAAACTTTTCGCCTATTTTTTGTGCCATATATTCGGCTTTTTTCATGTCGATAGCTTCGCGCTCTGCTTCCATTGCGTTTATCTCAGCTTCACTTGAGCTTTTTGCCGCTTTTTTCACAAATCCCTCAAGAAATTTGTGACGGTTTGGAGTAAGACCATATTTTATATGCTCCTTGATAATCCTGTGTATGGCAAGGTCGGGATATCGTCTTATGGGTGAGGTAAAGTGGCAATAGTGTTCAAATGCCAAGCCAAAATGGCCGAGGTTTTCTTCGGAGTATTTGGCTTTCATGAGCGAGCGCAACATAAATTTGCTTATCATAAGCTCTTTGCTGCTTCCTTTGACTTTTGACAGCATTTCAGCAAATGCACCAGGATGTGGATTGTCACGGTTTCCCTTGTATGCAAATCCAAACTGCGCGGCAAATTTTGCAAAAGCATTGATTTTCTCGTGTGATGGCTTCTCGTGGACTCTGTAAATAAACGGAAGCTCGCTCCAATACATATCCTCCGCCACACACACATTTGCTGCAAGCATAAACTCTTCAATCAATGACTGCGCATCGTTTGCATATGCTTTATATGCATCCACCGCTTTTCCGTTTGAATCAAGAGTTATTTTCACCTCAGGAAAATCAAAATCTATGCTGCCTTTTGCCATTCTGTTTGATTTTAGCTTTAGTCTGAGTTCATTCATGGTGGCAATGGTGTCTGAAAGCTCGGCATATTCCTCTTGCTTTTCTTTGTCACCTTTTATCATGGCATCAACAGTGTCATATGTCATTCGATATTTTGAATTTATTACGCTCTGGGTGATTTTATGTCCCACAATTTTTCCGCTTGTGTCAAAATCCATAATGACCGACAATGCCAGCCTGTCACAATGCGGATTGAGACTGCATAACCCATTTGACAAGTGAGTAGGGAGCATCGGCACCACAAAACCAGGCAGATACACGCTTGTACCTCTTTTTCTGGCTTCAATGTCGAGCGCACAATTTTCCGACACATAATATGTCACATCGGCAATGTGCACGCCGAGTCTGTATCCGCAGGTGGTTTTTTCTATTTCCACAGCATCATCAAAATCTTTGGCATCTTCACCATCAATGGTAAAAATCAAGTGGTCTCTGTAGTCCTCGCGCCCCTGGATTTCTTCATCATACACTCTGTCACCAAAAGCTACGGCAGAAAGCTCGACCTTGCTTGGGAATTCAGGGGTGAGACCATATTGCGCCATTATGCATTTAATGTCCACATCTTTTTCATATTCAAATCCGAGGATTTGCTCAATCACACCTGATGGGTTTTCGTTTTTCTCAGGCCATTTTGTTATTTTCACAACTACCTTTTGCCCATCTGCCTCGCTCCTGCAGTGCTTTTTGGCAATGTATATGTCTGACTGAAACGATTTGTTGTCAGCAGTTACAAATCCGAAATTTTTCCCCTGGGTGTATGTGCCGCTGATTCTTTGCATGCCATGTGCAAGCACTCTCACAACAGTACCCTCACTGCATTTGTCACCCGATTTGATTTTGCGGGTTACTTTGAGCAGTACGATGTCTTTATCAAACGCGCCGTTGACCTTAGACGGATTCACAAAATATTTTTCGCCATCATCGGTGACAACGAAGCCATAGCCTTTTCCCTTGGAATAATAAGTACCCTTCAAAAAACCGCTGCCTTCAATGGGTTGATATTTATTTTTGAGGTTTTTATATATCTTTCCTTCTGCTTCAAGCTCATCCAAAATAGCTTTCAATTCCATGCGAGCATCTTTTGGCACGCAAAGAATGCTCATGATTTCTCTTGTGTTCATGGGCTTGTATTCATCTGATGATATAAAACTGAATATTTTTTCTTTTCTCGTCATATGTCCTCACACATCTGGATTTTTAACTGAACAAATATAGTATACCATAAATTTCAAAAAAAGATATATTTTTTTCAAAAAATTTTAAAACTTGCTTGAAAAAAAGACAATAGGTGGTATAATAGGGGATATATTAAACATTTTGGAGGTTATTTTATGACTTTTTTGCCTGCTGATATTTTGATTCCCGATATTGATGATAAAACTGCCTGGAGTGTTGTTGCGTGTGACCAATACACATCTGAACCCGAATACTGGGACGCAGTGGAAAAAAACACACAGGGTAAGGAGTCTGCTTATCATGTAGTTCTTCCCGAAATATACCTTGAAGATGACAATGTAGATGCCAGAATCCGTGATATAAACGAAAATATGAAGTCCTATTGTAAGGGCACAGTCTTTAAAGAATTCAAAAATTCTTACATATACATTGAAAGAACACAGCGTAACGGCAAGGTTCGCCGCGGCATAGTGGGTATGGTTGACCTTGATGACTATGACTATACCAAGGGTTCAAAATCTGCTGTCAGAGCCACCGAGGGCACAGTCACAGAGCGCATTCCTCCCAGACTCAAGGTGAGAATGGATGCCTGCCTGGAGCTTCCTCATGTTATGCTTTTGATTGATGACAGAAAAAAATGCATCATAGAGCACATTGAGTCCAAAAAAAGTGAGCTTGAAGTGGTATATGATTTCGACCTCATGATGGATTCGGGTCATTTGACAGGCTGGCTTATAAATGATGAGCTTGCTGCCTATATTCAAAGTGAGCTTTCTCGTTTGGCTGACCTTGAAGCTTTCAATGCAAAATACGAAGTGAACGAAACTGCCCCCCTTGTGTTTGCAGTTGGTGACGGCAACCACTCTCTTGCTACTGCCAAAGAATATTATAATCATGCAAAAGCAAACGGCGGCGATGCCAAGCTTGCAAAATATGCTCTTGTTGAGCTTGTCAATCTTCATGATGAGTCACTTGTTTTTGAGGCAATTCACCGAGTAATATTTGATGTTGATGTAGACCTTTTCAAAAAAGAACTCATGGAGCTTTGCACAGAGTCTGATTCAAAGGATGGTCAGAACTTCTGCTTTGTGACCGCCGCAGGTGAGTATAACCTCACCTTCAAAGCACCCACCGCCAACCTCACAGTGGGCAGTGTGCAGAATTTCATAGATGATTTTATCTCTCGCAATGGCGGCAGAGTGGACTACATACACGGCGATGATGTAGTAAGGTCACTTTCTTCATCAGATAATGCATGTGGCATTTTGCTTGATTCTATGGATAAAAACGATTTGTTTAAAACAGTTATCGTAGACGGAGCACTTCCCCGAAAGACTTTTTCAATGGGCGATGCTTGTGACAAGCGCTTCTACACTGAAGCACGAGTTATCAATAATAACTTCTGAAAATAAGGGACTGTCTCACTTTTTTAGTGAGACAGTCCTTTTCTTTTGGATTCAAAAAACTTTTTCATCATGCTTTTGCATTCATCTTCGCAAAAGCCATAATACACTTCGCATTTGTGCGGCAGCGTATTTGACAGGTCTGCCACAGACCCCATACATCCAGTCTTGGGCTCTTCACATCCGATGTACACTCTTTTTATCCGCGCGTTTGCTATAGCACCTGCGCACATTGCACACGGCTCCACCGTCACATACATCTCGCAGCCGTCGAGCACCTTTTCACCAGTTATCTTCATTGCAGCTCTGAGAGCATTCATTTCTGCATGGCAGGTGCAATCTTTTTCTTTTTCACATGTGTTGTGGGATGTGGCTATGATAGCTCCGTCTTTCACTATGGCAGCGCCTATCGGCACTTCGTTTTCGTCATATGCTTTTTGTGCTTCGCCAAGAGCGAGCTTCATATAGTTCATTTGTTTTTCACCTCGTGCACTTTCGAAGCAAAGCATTCGTGCTTTTCTATCGAAGCAAAAATGTTTTTTGCAAGATTTTTGTTTTCTTCAGACATTTCTTTTATAATGTTTTTTATCTTTTGCCTGTCTGTGTAGCCGTCGACAGGGCACACCTTTTTGGTAACAGGTATTGAGTTTCTTTTGCAACCTGCCGCCATAAGACCCTCGGGAACTGCCACCATTGGTCTTATGATGCATATGTTTTTGTCGTCATAGTCGGTCACAGGCTCGAAGCATTCTATTTTGCCGTTTTTAAAAATATTCATCAAAAGAGTTTCATTGGCATCTTCTCTGTTGTGGCCAAGGGCAATTTTGTTGTAGCCAAGCTTTTCGGCTGTGCTGCACAGGGCGGCACGCCTCATTCTGGCGCATAGTGAGCAGGGGCTTTTTTCTTTCATCTTGTCAAACACCACAGTTTTAATCACTGTTTTTTCAATGTGGCACTCAATTGCTTTGTCGCGGCAATATTTTTCCACTCCTGAAAAATCCGCCCCGTCAAAGCCAATGTCGATACATATTGCGCCCAGATCAAATTTTTGAGGGTAAAACTCTCTGAGTCGACTCAGCGCCTCAAGCATCACCATGCTGTCCTTGCCGCCCGATACTGCGGCAGCAATCCTGTCACCGTCATTTATCATATTGTATTTTTGTATTGTACTTCGCATAATACTCAGAATGCGTTTCATATAAATCATCCTTTGAATAAAACAAAAAACGCACACCGAAGTGTGCGTTTAGAAAAAGCGGAAGACGAGATTCGAACTCGCGACGTTCACCTTGGCAAGGTGACGCTCTACCACTGAGCCACTCCCGCATAGCTTTGCTACGAGAGTTAGTATATCAGCTTTCGGTTTGTTTGTCAAGCGTTTTTTTATTTTTGTATAATTTAATCAGTATTGGCAAAAATATTGCAAAACCTTTGTTAAAAATTTTTATGCGCAGTGAAAAATTTTCCTTGATTTTATACTTGGTTTGTGGTAAAATATTATGCGGTAAATACACACATATGCCGATGGCGGCGAGTTTGCAGCAGAAATCCGACATAGTTTTTGCTGTCTTGTTGTCAGATGACGCATATGGAGGGTAAAAAATTTGGAGGTGAATTAATATGTCAGTTATTTCAATGAAGCAGTTGTTAGAAGCAGGTGTTCACTTCGGACACCAGACCAGAAGATGGAACCCCAAAATGGCGGAATACATCTACACCGAAAGAAACGGTATCTACATCA
>JAFYUA010000334.1 GCA_017549745.1 Clostridia bacterium
GCCAAGATTGCAGTGGGCATGGCGCTTGAAGACATCACCATCGCCAACACTACTGCTGCATTTGAGCCAGTGCTTGACTATGTGGTTGCCAAGCTTCCGCGTTTTCCGTTTGATAAGTTTGCCACTGCACCCAACACTCTCGGCACTCAGATGAAAGCAACAGGTGAGGTTATGGGCATTGGTTCAAATCTTGAAGAATGTTTGCTCAAATCTGTTCGTTCTTTGGAAATTGGTGCTTGTCATTTCCATCTTCCTAAATTTGACAACAAGTCAACTGATGAGCTTTATGAGTATCTCAATGAATTCCAGGATGACAATATTTTTGCAGTTGCTGAGCTTTTCCGTCGCGGTGCATCGGTTGCCAAGCTTCATGAGGTAACCAAAATTACCGCATATTTCCTTGAATCCATCAAGAAAATCGTGGAGATGGAAACCACACTCAAAGATAATATCGGCAATCTTGATATTCTCAAATCAGCCAAGAAAATGGGATTTGGAGACAAGTTCATTGCCAAGCTTTGGAATATGAATGAGATTGATGTATATAACATGCGCAAATCTAGCAGCATATTCCCTGTATACAAAATGGTTGATACCTGCCACACAGGTGCCTATATTCCATATTTCTATTCATCATATTCTGATGAAAATGCTTCGGTTCTTACCGATAAAAAGAAAATCGTCGTTCTCGGTGCAGGCCCAATCCGTATTGGTCAGGGTGTAGAGTTTGACTATTCTACTGTTCATGCTGTCACCACCATCAAAAAATCGGGCTACGAAGCAATCATCATCAACAATAACCCAGAAACAGTATCCACTGACTATACCACGGCTGATAAGCTCTATTTTGAGCCTCTTACTCCCGAAGATGTAATGAACATCATTGAGTTTGAAAAACCAATTGGCGTTATTGCATCACTTGGCGGTCAGACGGCAATCAACCTCGCTCAGCCTCTCATGGAGCGCGGAGTGAAGATAATCGGCACCGATTGTGAAGCCATTGAACGCGCCGAAAACAGAGACAGCTTTGAAAAAATCCTCAAAAAGCTCAATATTCCTCAGCCTCAGGGTAAAGCCGTTACCAAAATTGAAGATGGTATCAAGGCTGCCACCGAGATTGGCTATCCTGTGCTTGTTCGCCCTAGCTTTGTGCTCGGCGGTAGAGCCATGCAGATTGTTGCCAATGAAGAACAGCTTCGTCACTACCTCAAAAATGCAGTAGAAATCGATGAGGACAAGCCTGTTTTGGTTGACAAATACATCGTCGGCAAAGAAGTCGAGGTCGATGCAATTTGCGATGGCAAGGATGTTTTTGTTCCTGGTATCATGGAGCTTGTTGAAAGAACAGGTGTTCATAGTGGCGACTCCATCAGTGTGTATCCTTCATTCAGCATTTCCGACAAGGTCAAGGGTATAATCCTTGAATATGCCAAAAAGCTTGGCCTTGGCATCGGTATTGTTGGTCTTTACAACATTCAGTTTATTGTCGACAAAAACGAAAATGTATATATCATCGGGGTAAATCCCCGTTCATCGCGCACAGTGCCCTTCCTTTCCAAATCAACAGGCTATAGCCTTGCGGATATTGCCACTGAGGTTATAATGGGCAAGAGCCTCAAAGAACAGGGCATATTCGATATTTATCCTGCCGAGAAAAAGCGTTGGTATGTAAAAGTTCCAGTGTTCTCCTTCAACAAGATCAGAGGTCTCGATGCATATCTTTCACCTGAAATGAAATCAACGGGCGAAGCTATCGGCTATGACGATAAATTCAACAGAGCGCTCTACAAGGCTCTTCAGGCTTCGGGCATGCATGTTCAGAATTATGGCACAGTGTTTGCCACTATTGCCGACAAGGATAAGGCAGAAGCTTTGCCACTCATTCGCCGCTTCTACAACCTCGGCTTCAACATTCAGGCAACCGAGGGCACTGCCGAATATCTCAAGAAAAACGGCATCAGAACTCACATCATTCAAAAACTCAGTGATGACAATGATGACATTGCTCAGGCTCTCAGAGGCGGTTATATCGCATATGTGATTAACACCCGCGATGAGGGTTCAATCGGTCAGGCAAGCGATGGTTACAAAATCAGAAGCTATGCCATAGAAAACAATGTCAACATATTCACCAATCTCGACACAGTAAAGGTTCTTCTTGATGTACTGGAAGAAACCACACTCACCATTTCCACTATTGATGCATAATTGTGTTTGACAACTTAAAGGAAATGTGATATATTTACTATGTAAAGGCTCTTTGTAACTGACGGTAAAGTGGAGCACCACAAAGGAACAAAGAAGCAATATCAGCCGACCGTCTGGGCACACATTCTCCAAAGGGGCATGTGTGCCTTTTTATATCACAAAAAGGAGAAAATAAAATGAATGTTTACGAAAGCAAACCAATAGCAGAACTTGTCAAAGGCAATTCTTATGTGGGCAGGGGCATTGTCCTCGGCAAAACACCCGACGGCAAAAAAGCTTGCTCGGCATATTTCATCATGGGCAGAAGCGCCAATAGCCGCAATCGTATCTTTGCCAAAAGAGACGGCGCTATTTTCACCGAGCCTTTTGATGTGTCAAAGGTAGAGGACCCCAGCCTTATAATTTATGCTGCTATCCGCGAGCATGAAAATAAGCTTGTTGTTACCAATGGTGACCAGACCGACACCATATATGAAGGTCTCAAAAATGGTGAAACCTTTGCCCAAGCACTCACCAAAAGAGAGTTTGAGCCCGATGCGCCAAACTTTACCCCCCGCATCAGCGGAATGATTACATTTGCAGATGATGATTTTTCATATGAAATGAGCATTCTCAAAAGTGCCGATGCTGAGGGCACAGCTTGCAACCGCTACACATTCAGCTATCCCTCACTTGCAGGATTAGGCCATTTTATCCACACCTATATCTGTGACGGCAACCCCATTCCCACCTTCTGCGGTGAACCTGAGAGAGTTGCTTTGACCGATGATATTGATGAATTTACTGATTCGCTTTGGAATGCGCTTGATGCCGACAATAAAATTTCGCTTTATGTAAGATATACTGACATTGCCACAGGCATTGCAGATGAAAGAATGATAAACAAAAATAAATAAGGAGACAAACACTATGAAAGAATTTGAACTCAAATATGGTTGCAATCCCAACCAGAAACCTGCCAAAATTTTCATGCATGATGGCTCTGACCTCCCCATCGAAATACTTTCAGGCCGCCCAGGCTACATCAATTTCCTCGATGCATTCAACAGCTGGCAGCTTGTAAAAGAACTCAAAGAGGCTCTTGGTCTTCCTGCGGTTACATCATTCAAGCATGTAAGCCCCACATCTGCTGCAGTTGGCATAAAGCTTTCTGACAATCTCAAAAAAGCTTGCTTTGTAGATGATATCGAAGGTCTCGATGATTCTCTTCTCGCTTGTGCTTATGCAAGAGCAAGAGGTACTGACAGAATGTGCTCTTTTGGTGACTGGGTGGCACTCTCTGATGTGTGTGATGCAACCACAGCTCTTATGATAAAGCGCGAAGTGTCTGATGGTGTTATTGCACCGGGCTACACTGATGAAGCACTCGAAATCCTCAAACAAAAGAAAAAAGGCAACTATAATATTGTTAAGATAGACCCCACATATGTTTCCGATGCAATCGAGCACAAGCAGGTTTTCGGCATCACCTTTGAACAGGGCAGAAACAATTTCGAAATCAATCGCGAACTTCTTTCAAACATAGTCACCAACAACAAAGATCTCCCCGAAACTGCTGTAAGAGACCTCATCATTGCTCTCATCACTCTCAAATACACTCAGTCCAACTCTGTGTGCTATGCAGTAGACGGTCAGGCCATCGGTGTTGGTGCAGGTCAGCAGTCCAGAGTTCATTGCACCCGTCTTGCAGGTACCAAAGCTGACACATGGTTCCTCCGTCAGCACGAAAAGGTTCTTTCACTGCCCTTTAAGCCTGAACTCAGCAGAGCCGAAAGAGACAATGTGATTGACGGCTATATCAACAAAAACGAAGAAGATGTTTGTGCCAATGGCAACTGGCAGAAGTATTTTACGGTGCAGCCCGCGCCGCTTACTTGCGAAGAAGCAGCGCAGTATCTGGCAGGCATCGACGGTGTATCTTTGGCATCAGATGCATTCTTCCCGTTCGATGACAATATAAAGAGAGCACTCAAGAGTGGAGTCAAATATATTGCAGAACCGGGTGGCTCAATCCGTGATGATGCAGTAATTGATTGCTGCAATGCAAATGACATGGTTTGTTGCTTTACCGAAATGAGACTTTTCCATCATTAATAAAAAAAATCATCACCGCGTTTGCGGTGATGATTTTTTTATTCTTCAAAAGTTATTTCATTTTGCCTTGTTCTCACACTCATCACAAGTCCAATCGCCATCAGGTTGGTCACAATGGAAGAACCTCCATAGCTGAAAAAAGGCAGGGGAATACCTGTTACGGGCATCAACCCAACGCACATACCAATGTTTTCAAATGTATGAGCCAAAAACATGCAAGCCACACCCACACAAATATATGAGCCAAAATTGTTTTTTGCATTTTTGGCTATATACAGGCATCTTATAACCAATGCAAAAAGCAGCACTGCAACCAGAATGCACCCCACAAAACCAAGCTCTTCACCAATCACAGAATATATAAAATCGGTGTGCTTTGCGGGCAGATATCCAAATTGTGTCTGAGTACCCTGACCTATGCCTTTGCCCACAACTCCGCCTGAGCCGATTGCTATTTTGGATTGCATCACATGATATCCTGCCGCCAATGGGTCAGATTCGGGGTCAAATAGCACCCTGATACGATTCTTCTGATAATCTGCCAGGAAAAAGTTCCATGCAAGAGGGATTGCCGCAGC
>JAFYUA010000335.1 GCA_017549745.1 Clostridia bacterium
GCTTGCATCTGAAAAAGAAGTGTTTGGAGGTGGCAAAGATGCCAAAACACTCCTCACTCTCGACGAAAAATCGCTTGTGTCATATGTAGCAGGCGAGCTTTGCGCCATCGAAAAGCTCAAACCCTTTGAAGAAGAAAAAATAAAAGCCGACGGTCAGGAAAGGCTGCTGTATGACATAGAGCTTCCTCTTGTAAGCGTGCTTGCCGATATGGAAATATACGGCTTCAAAATCGATGCCGATGCGCTCAGAGATTTCACCGAGTCACTCACTAAGAAGATAGAGGTGCTCGAAGAGGAAATCTATGCCCTTGCAGGCGAAAGCTTCAACATCAACTCCACCAAGCAGCTTGGTGTTATCCTTTTTGAAAAGCTCGCTCTCAAGGTCATCAAAAAGACCAAAACAGGCTATTCCACCGATGCCGCAGTGCTCGAAAAGCTCGAGGGTAGCCACGACATCATTGGCAAAATCATTGAATACCGCCGCGCCGCCAAGCTCAAATCCACCTATGGCGACGGTCTGCTTGCAGTGATAAACCCCGACACAGGGCGCATACACTCAAGCTTTAATCAGACTGTGACCACCACGGGCAGAATAAGCTCCACCGAGCCAAACTTGCAAAACATACCCATGAGGCGCGAAGAAGGCAGAGAAATCCGCAAGATGTTTGTGCCCGGCTCTGATGACTACATTCTCACCGATGCCGACTATTCTCAGATAGAGCTGCGCATCCTTGCGCATATGTCGGGCGATGAAGCCATGATTGAAGCGTTTAAAAGCGGCGAGGATATCCATGCATCAACTGCCTCAAGAGTGTTTGGCGTGGCAAAAGACGAGGTCACTCCCCTGCTTCGCTCGCGTGCAAAGGCGGTCAACTTTGGCATAGTGTATGGCATGGGTGAATATTCGCTCTCGCAGGATTTGCACATATCGGTGAAAGAAGCCAAGGCATACATCGAAAGCTACTTTGAAAAATATGCAAGCGTCAAGAAATATCTTAACGACACAGTTGACTCTGCCAGGAAAACCGGCTATGTCACCACCATGTTTGGCCGAAGAAGATACATTAGCGAAATTGCATCATCAAACTTCATGACCAGAGCCTTTGGCGAAAGGGTGGCAATGAACACCCCCATTCAGGGCACAGCCGCTGACATCATAAAGATTGCCATGGTGAGTGTGCACCGCGAGCTCAAAAAGCAAAAGCTCAAATCAAGGCTCATTTTGCAGGTGCACGATGAACTCATCATTGAAACTGCCACCGATGAAGCAGCCAGAGTCAAAGAGCTATTGGAGCGCTGCATGATGAATGCCGCCGAGCTAAGCACCAATCTTTTGGCAGAAACAGGCACAGGTAAAACATGGTATGATGCACACTAAGGAGAAATACGATGATTATAGGTCTCACAGGCGGAAGCGGCTGCGGCAAAAGCTGCGGCGCCCGCGTTTTTGCTAAGGAAGGCTTCGTGGTGCTTGATTTTGACAAAATCGCACGCGATGTGTGCTCCGCAGGGAGCGAATGCCTTGAAGAAATCAAAATACATTTTGGAAATGAAATCATCTTGCCCGACGGCTCGCTCAACAGGCAAGCGCTGGGCGCGATTGTGTTTGCCGACGAAAAATTACTGTCAAATTTAACCAAAATCACTCATAAATATATACTAAAAGAAACCGATGCTCTCATCGAAGAGCACAAGGGCAAAAATCTGCTCTTTGATGCACCTCTTCTTTTTGAGGCAGGTCTTGACCAAAAATGCGACTATGTGGTGAGCATATTGGCTTCCAAAGAGCTTCGGCTTGAGCGCATATGCGAGCGCGATGTGCTCGACAAGGCACATGCACTTGCGCGCATACAAAGTCAGCCCGATGATGATTTTTACCTTGAAAAAAGCGACCTTTGCCTTTTCAACAATGATGATTTGCCGTCTCTTGAGCAAAAGCTCAGAGAGTTTTTAAAGCAACTGCTTAAGGAGTATCACCGATGAATCAGATTCAATATAACCCCCGAAGCAGATTTGTGTATATAATATCTGCTTTGGTTCTCCTCGTCACAACGCTTTCTCTTGTGACCAAGCCTGTGATGAGGGCAGTGTATCCCCTCAAATTTGATGATGCCATCAGAAAGCACGCAAGTGCCTATAACCTCGACGAACACCTCGTGATGGCTCTCATATGCACCGAAAGCCGCTTTGACGAAGATGCCCTGAGCCACAAAAACGCCAAAGGGCTCATGCAGCTGCGTGACGACACCGCCAAATGGTGCATGGAGGAGTTTGGCATATCAGATAGCACCGACTCAAACGAGCTCAACATCAACATTGGCTGCGCATATCTTAGATATCTCATCGATAAATACAAGGGCAACATCCATACCGCCCTCGCAGCATACAACGCAGGAGAGGGCAATGTGTCAAAATGGCTCAAAAGTCAAGGCGATGACTCGGTGGTGCTTTGCTCTATTCCCTTTGCAGAAACCGAAAAATATGTAAAAAAAATCGACCAAAGAGTTAAAATATATCAATTTTTATATTCATAATCAAAAGTGAGTTCGAAACCATCCTCACTCAAATGAAAACTAAGGAGACAAAACAAATGAAAAACCAAACCAAAACCGCTGCTCTCACAAGGGCAGCAATGACTGCAGCACTCTATGTAGTGCTCACCCTTGTTGCCAACATGCTCGGCCTTGCAAACGGAGCCGTGCAAATCAGGCTGTCCGAAGCGCTCACAGTGGCGCCCATCTTTTTTGCAGAGTCGATAGGCGGTCTCACCGCAGGCTGCCTCATTGCTAATCTCATCACGCTCTGTGCCCCTCTTGATGTCATCTTTGGCACCATAGCCACCCTGCTCGGTGCTCTCGGCACTCGCGCACTTCGCAAAAGCCGCCCATTGGCTGTGATGTGCCCCATTGTGTCAAACACTGTCATAGTGCCGTTTGTGCTGAAATTTGCCTACGGGCTTGGTGATGCATGGTGGTACATGGCATTCACCGTGTGCATTGGCGAAATCATATCATGCGCACTTATTGGAACACTTGTTATAAAAATATTTGACAAACATAAAACAAGGCTGTAAAATCCTATGATTTTACAGCCTCTTTCTATTGAGCACAAACACGCCTTAGTCCACGAGCGCCTCAAGGTCTGCCTTGGTGCAGAATCCAACGGTTGAATTAACCTTTTCGCCGTTTTTGAACACCATGATTGTGGGTATGCTCATGATGCCAAACTGAGCCGCAAGCTCGCCCTCCTGGTCCACATTGACCTTGCCCACCTTGATTGCACCTTCGTTTTCTTCGGCAAATTCGGCAAGCACGGGTGCAAGCATTTTGCATGGGCCGCACCATGCCGCCCAAAAATCTACCACAACGGGTATATCACTTGCAAGAACTTCATTTTCAAAATTGTCTTTGGTGATTGTAATTTCTGCCATAATAAATTCTCCTTTTTCATTGTTATTTTTTATTAATTCTATATTAGGCATCACGCCTTCAAGAAAAGCAATAAAACACTGCAAGCTACAACTATATGTTATCACAACAAAGTAAGAAATTCAAGACAAAATTGTTTCCCACATCATTTCCACACTGCATCTGTTTTTAAAAATTTTGCGGTCTGAAATTTCAACCTCTGGAGGTTGACTTTTTCCACCTCTGGAGGTTGTTTTTTTCAACCTCTGGAGGTTCAAATTTCAGACCCTAATTATAATAATATA
>JAFYUA010000039.1 GCA_017549745.1 Clostridia bacterium
AAAACCCGGGATATATATGCCGGGCTCCACTGTGACCACATTGCCGCATACAAGCGGATTTTGGTTTTTTGGCGAAAGGTTTGGCGCTTCGTGAATATCGAGCCCCACACTGTGACCGAGTGCATGGCCAAATCTGCCGCTGTAGCGCTCATTTATTATGTTGCGGGCGCTTGCATCAACCTCCGAGGCAATTGCGCCGCTTTTTATGAGCGAAAGCGCTTGGAGCTGAGCCGACAGCACAGTGTTATATACATCTTCGCAACTGCTGCTCACATCACCAATTGCCACAGTGCGTGTCATGTCGCTTGCATAGCCATTCACAACGCAGCCAAAATCCATCACCACAAGGTCACCACGCCTGAGAGTGCGCTCCGATGCAATGGCATGGGGCAGACTGCCTCTTTCGCCCGCTGCCACTATGGTGTCAAACGATGCTTTTTCGGCGCCGTTTTTCTTCATAAAACAGTCAAGCTCGGCTGCCGCCTGCTTTTCGGTGATGCCCTCTTTGAGCACTCCAAGCATGTGTTCAAACGCTTTGTCGGCAATGGCGGCTGCCTTGGTGATGGACTCAATTTCGCCAAAGTCTTTGACCTCGCGGGGTCTAATCGCCATGTCACCAATCGGCACAAGGCTTGAAACCTGACCTGATATCGCAACATATTCGGCATATGTCATGTGCTTATCCTCAAAGCCAAGGGTAGCACCATCGCCAAGGAAGCCCGAGAGCCTATTCGATGTGATGTCACACACCTCAAATCCCTTGCACACATCGGCGGCATACTGGCTGTAGCGCGAATCTGTGACCACTCGCAGGCCCGAGTCACCTATGAGAAGATAACCCTCGCCGTTTTTAAATCCGCTGTAGTAGTGCATGTTTTTGGGGTCAGTGATGAGCGCATCGGTGATGCCCTTTTCTTTCATTGCGGCAATCAAATTCTGAACTCTGTTATTCAATGGATATCATTTCCTTTTTTTCGCTATTTTCTTTTTGCAAAGATGCGCAATGGGGCACTCGTGGCACGCAGGCTTTGCCGCAGTGCACACTGCCCTGCCGTGATACACAAGCTGATGGCAAAAGCGTGTCTGATAGTCAGGCGGCACGATACGCGCAAGAGCAAATTCTATCTTCACAGGGTCGGATTCATTCACAAGACCTATGCGGTTTGAAAGGCGGATTGCATGAGTGTCGATGACAAGCCCCGGCTTGCCATACACATCACCGAGAATCAGGTTGGCAGTTTTGCGCCCAACCCCTGCAAGAGAGAGCAAATCCTCCATGGTGTCGGGCACATTTCCGCCATACACCTCGCATATTCTTGCCGATGAGGCTATTATATTGCGCCCCTTTGAGCGAAAAAATCCGCAGGAACGGATTATTTCGCAAAGCTCTTCTTCATCAGCCGCGGCAAATTCATACACGCTCTTGTATTTTGCAAAAAGCGCGGGAGTCACAAGGTTGACTCTTGCATCGGTGCACTGCGCCGAAAGCTGCACTGCCACCAGAAGCTGATGCGGTGTTTCAAAATCGAGCGAACACTCGGCATCGGCATACACAGTGTCGAATATCTCTTTTATAGCTAAAACAGTTTCTTTTTTTGTCATGCCGTTCCTCATTCTTCGCTTTCAAGCTCTGCCTTTACATCAATTGCAGGCACAGTAACATATTCCACATCGTTGGAAAGTGGCGCAGCTTCGATTTTTTCAAAAAGCTTTTCACTATATATATATCTTACATCAATAGGCTCAGTATATACGGTTGTTTCCGATTTGATATATTTTTCGAGAGCCGAGGCAGTGCCTCTGAGCTTCACTTTCATCTTGACTCCGCCGTCAGCGCCCACTGTATCTTTGGTATCTGCCGACAGAAGCACTGTGCGACCTGAGGTGTTCTTTTTGATTTCGTCTTTGTATTTGGGAGCAAGAATGACCGACACTTCCTTGGTGGTGTAGAGCTTGAATGTGACCTTGCAATATTCCACACTCTTGCCAAAGAGTGACGAATCTATCTCCTTGCCATCACCGTCTATAAACATTATTTTGAGGCTTTTTTCGCTGTCGGTCTCTTTGAGCGCACCATAATCAAGAACTATGCGTGCCTTTTCGATTTTATCTACCACCGAATCGGGACCTGTGACCTTGACTGTGAGATTTTTGGTCTCAATGTTTTCCATGGTGTAGCCCTCGGGAAGCGAGCCTGTGGTTTTGAGGTCGATGTCGATATCGCGCTGATTGATGTTTTCAACAGTAAATTTTATGTTGCCCGGGCGAAGCTGAATAATGTCGACTCCCGAATACTGAGTTTCCACAGAGGGTTTCATGCTATAGGTGCCAGCCTTGTCCACAGTTATCATGTCAATAACGCATGATATATCCTTTTTGCCCACCGATGACATCACACTGCGCTTGCCCTTGATTTTTACATCCATGGTCACTCTGCCGTCGAGAATGCCCTCGTTGTCACCGCCAATGCTCAGCGAACCGTCATCAAAGAGCTTGCTCACATTTATGCAGCTCACGCTCACATCTTCCACCCACATTTCATGGGTGGGTCTCACCTCGTATGCCACATATGCCCAGATAAGAATTGCCGCTATCACAGACAAAATAGCATAGAAGGTGTTGGATTTTAAAATGTTTTTCATTTTTTCTTCACCGCCCATGAGAAAATTTTGTCTTTTTTGATTTTGCCTATATTTTCTGAAGGCTTATCACTTTCCAAAATTGCATTTATATCACGCTTGAGGCTGGAGGGAGTGTAGTCCCTTTTGATGCTGCCGTTGAGCGCCATGGAGATGGTGCCCGTTTCTTCAGACACCACGATTGCGATGCAATCTGCCACCTCAGACACGCCGATTGCGGCGCGGTGACGAGTGCCGAGTTCTTTGGAAAAGCCCTTGTTTTCTGTGAGGGGCAAAAGGCATGCTGCCGCCTTGATGCGATTGTCACCTATGACAACAGCTCCGTCGTGAAGCGGAGTGTTTGGCACAAAGAGGTTTATGAGAAGCGATTGCGAGATGCGCGAGTCTATGGCTGTGCCGCTTGCCATGATGTCGCCAAGCTTGGTGCTTCGCTCAATCAAAATGAGCGCACCCGTCTTGGAAGAAGCAAGCTTTGACACTGCACTGCAAATCTCGCCGATGTCATTTTCTTCGGCGTCGTCATTGATTTTGATGATTTTGCGGATTGATGCAGTACCCACCTTTTCTAAAGTTCGCCTAAGCTCAGGCTGGAAGATGACGAGTATGGCAATAAGACCGATTTGAAGTGTGCTTTCCAAAAGAAAGTTGATGGCATTTAGCTGCAACACTCCTGAGATATACATGAACACCACCACCACAAGAATACCCTTGATGAGCTGCGATGCCCTCGTCTCGCGGATGAGCTTTATGCCATGATAAATGACAAAAGCAACTATGGCAATGTCGATGAAATCGGTAATCCTGAGAATTCTCAGATTGTTAAATAGAGTAGTAAAAAACTGTCCCATTATGTATCACCTCTAATGATTTTACTGCGCATTATTTCATAAAGCATCACTGTGAGGGCTGTAGCCACATTGAGCGATTCTGCCCTGCCAAGCATGGGGATAGTGAGCCTTTGTGTGCAAAGTGCGGCAATCTCGGGTCTGATGCCGTTGGCTTCATTGCCCATCACAAGCACCGTTTTGCCGCTGTAGTCACGCTCAAAGCACGGCTCGGCATCTTTGGGAAAGGTGCCTGCTATGCAAAAACCGCCCGATGCAAGAGTGGATAGTGTGGCTTCGGGGTCATCGTCAGTGTAGATGGGCACGCTCAAAAGGCTTGCCATGGTGGAGCGCACAACCTTTGGGTTGAAAATGTCCACACAACCCTTGGACAAAATGATGGCATCGGCGCCCAGGGCATCACAAGAACGGATAATGGTGCCCATGTTGCCGGGGTCTGTGACCGAGTCAAGATAGACCACAGTTTGTACACTATCGCTCTCAAGCTCGCTCGCGCTGAGCAGTGAATAGTTGATGATGGCAAGAATGCCCTGAGAGTTGACAGTGAGCTTTAGCTCATCAAAAAGACAAGCTTTCAGCTCATAGACCCTGAGAGAGCCAAAATCCAAAGAAAAATCACTGCCCTCGCACACAAGCACACATTCCACATCGGCACCGTTGGCAATGGCATCACCAACCGCGCGCACCCCCTCGGCAATATATTGACCGCTTTTGGTGCGCCCGCTGCGCGAGTGGAGCTTCTTCACATGTTTGCACAAAGGATTAGAACTGCTTTCTATTCTGATTGTCATTTGATAATCCTCACAAGTATAATATATTTCTATTATACTACAAAGCAACAGACAGCACAAGTACATTTTTCGCGATTGGGTGTATTTTTATTCTTTAAATGAGAAATAATACCTATATTCAAAATGGAAAGGAAAAAGTTACATGGGATATATATTTGCAATAATTGCAGGAGCAAGCATGAGCATACAGGGAGTGATGAACACGAGGCTCTCTGACAAGGTAGGTCTTTTCACATCAAACGCCTATGTACAGGGCACCGCCTTTTTGCTCTCGCTCATAGCGCTCATATTTGCCAAAAACATCAACTTCAAAGGCTTTGGCGAAGTGAACAAGCTCTATCTTCTGGGCGGAGTGTTTGGTCTTATCATCACCATTACCGTGATGCTATCGGTAAAGAATCTGTCACCTGTGGTGGCGATTTCCACCATTTTGGTGTCGCAGCTGCTATGTGCCGCCCTCATTGATGCCTTTGGCTGGATGGACACCGAAAAAGTGGCTTTCACCTGGAACAAATATGTGGGCCTTGCTGCAATGATTGGCGGCGTGATACTATTAAAGCTGAAGCTTTAATAGTAAAAGCGACACACTGCCACACTCACCGCCATGCTCACACAATCGGCTATGAGAGCGCATTTGAGCGTGTGGCGGATATCCTTGGTGCCTGTGGCAGCAAAGTAGACAGCAGTGGTGTAAAAAGTGGTCTCGGTAGAACCCATCATCACCGACACCGCCCTGCCTGCAAATGAATCGGGGCCATAGGTGGCAAAAATATCCGACGCAAATGCAAGCGAGCCGCTTCCCGACACAGGGCGAAGCAGAGCAAATGGCACAAGCTCTGACGGAAAATGCACAAAATCGGCAAGCGGTGAAATCCATGCCACAACAAGCTCCACAAGCCCCGATGCGCGAAGTGCACCAATGGCAATGAAAAGCGCAAACAGTGCAGGGAAGATGGCAAAAACCGATTGCACACCGTCTTTGAGCCCTGATGTGAAGGCGCTATACACATCTACCCTGTGGCACAGGGCATGAATCATGATGCCCAAAATCATGGCAGGAACTACAAAGCTTCCTATATCAGCCAATTCTATCTCTCCCCTCAACTATTTTGGTCAGCACAACTGCAAACACCACAGTGATTGCCGACGCAATCCAGATGGGCACAGTGATGTCGGCAGGTGAAGCGCTCCCAGCCTGAGAGCGCAGAGCAATGAGCGTGGAGGGCACAAGCTGAAGTGAAGCACAATTGACCACTGCCAGCATGCACATGTTGTTTGTAGCCACATTATTTCTGCTTTTTTCCGACAGTTTCTTCATTGCGGCAATGCCAAGAGGGGTGGCGGCGTTGGATAGTCCGAGCATGTTTGCCGAAAGATTGGACGATATGAGCTTTGCCTCCTGGCTACCGCGATTAACCCCTTTGAACACAAACCCTATGACAGGCGACATCAAAGAGGCGATTTTGTCGGTGAGGCGGCTCTCCTCGGCCACCCTCATAAACCCCGACCACATCACCATGAATGAGCCTGTTTTCAGAATAAACGACACGCAGTTGGTGCAGCTTTCAAACACAGATGCGCCAACCTCGGCGGCTGTGCCTGCAAAAAATGAATACACAAAAGATGCCACAAGCATTGCTGCCCATATAATATTCAGCATAAAACTCCCCCCGAAACAAAAAAATACTTCATACAGTTAATTGTATGAAGTATTTTGTGTTCATATTAAGAGCGCAAGTGAATTTTTCATAATGTATTCAAGGCATTCATCACCGAATTTGCGCGATATGTAATCAAAAGCCTGGCTCACATCGGGTTTGCGCGATTGCATGTTGTGGCAATCAGAGCCGATGGCTGCAATGCGCCCCTGTGACAAAAGCTTTTTGACAAAGCGGCGCTCATGCCTGAGCGATGGGAAATCAGCATTGCACTGCACCATCACCTCAAGGGTGAGCAATGAATTTTCAATCTCTTTGGTGCTTATCATGTCCACATAGCGTTCGATGTGGGCAATAATGGGGGTGTAGCCTTTGGCAATGAGAGAATATATTTCGCTATACATCCAGTCTGACCAATGGTCATAGGGCATTTCCAAGAGGATGTTGCGCGTGTCACCTATGCACAGACGCTCAAGCTGCGGCTCCTGCCACATGCCTGCATAAATGCGCACCTCGGCGGCAGGGATGATGTCGGGAAGATAGAGGTCGTGCTCTTTGATGTGGCGCTCAAGCCTATAGAGTGCTTCATCACGCCTTGCCACAAATGAGCCTATGTCATCGGCAAAGTCATAAAAATGAGAGGTAGACACTACCTTATCCACACCTTGCTGCGTAAGATGCGACAGCATTTGCAAAGATGTCTCGATATCGGGGGCTCCGTCATCTACTCCGGCAAGAATATGCGTATGAAAGTCTATGAGTTCAAAACTTTCTTTCCACATACAAACACCTCTTAAGCAGTTTATTTTGATTCCCTTGATTTTAAAGCATATGTGTGACTATATGAATAATAGCCATAGCGGGTGTAACGATTGCGTTTTCTGCCTCTTGATTTATAAACGCCATACATGTATTTGTCATCTTCGGCATCATTGAGAATGAAGCCGAGGATTTTGGCATTGGCAAACTTGAGAGAGTTGATGGCACGCTCCACCATCTTGTACATAGTGTATTTCTGACGGGTAACAAGAATGATGCCGTTGCAGATTTTGGTGAGAAGAAGACCCTCGGTTACTATGTTGAGAGGAGGGGTGTCTATGAAAATGTAGTCATAACGCTCTTCAAGCTCAGCAAAGAGATTGTTCATAGCATCAGAGGATATGAGCTCAACGGGGTTGGGAGGGATAGCTCCCGAGGTGAGACAATCGAGATTTGCCTGAGAGGTGTGCACCAAACAATCATCGAGCTTATCAAAGCCTGCAAGGATATTTGAAAGACCCTTTTCATTAGAAAAATTGAGATATTTGTGCACTCTGGGGGCACGAAGGTCAGCATCGAGCACAAGCACTCTCACACCGATTTCGGCAAAGGTCTTGGCAAGATTGATGCAGGTGGTGGACTTGCCCTCACCCGAGGTTGCCGAGGAGATTACCACCTTTTTGCAGCCCTTTTCGTGGTTGAGAGAGAACATGATGTTGGTTCTGGCTGCTTTGTATGCCTCGATTATATCAAACGGAGTGTTTTCCGAGATGATTCTCTTTTCACTGCTTATCTTGCTGGCAAGACTTGTTGTGTCAGAGCTGATATTGATTTGTCTGATTTGTTTTGATTTCTTTTTTAGTTTCATTGTCAGCTTAGTCCTCCTTAGTCAACATCCAGATTGGGTATTATACCAAGCACAGCAACGCCGTATCTTGACTTGATATCGTCCTCATCTTTGATGCGTGTGTCAAAAAGCTCTCTCAAAAAGATTACTGCAACACCGAGAACTATGCCAAGAAAGAGTCCTATGAAGGTGTTTTGCTTAACATTTGGCGATGATGTGGCAACGGGAAGGTCAGCATAGTCAACCACGCTGAGACGGCAGCCATCTATAACGCGGGTGATTTCCTGCTGAGCATTGCCAAGCAGCACCTCAAGCACTTCCTGAGCCTTTTGAGGAGTAGTGTCTGAATATTTTATCTGAAGAATTTCCGTCTCATTGGCAGAACCCATTTCAAGGTTGGACTTGATGTAGCCCGATGAAACAGCCGCCTGCTTCTTACCAGCCTGTGAGTTGTATGCCTGGGCAATATCTTCAAGGAAGGAGTTACCCGAAAGGATTTCGATGTATGTACCAACAAGACGCTGGCTAACATTGATATCATTGATGTTGACACCTGCATCAGCCGCCTTTTGAGAACCCGAAACATATACCTTGGCGGTAGATGTGTACATGGGCGTCATGAGAAAAGAGCTTATGGAAAAAGCCACTAAAGAACCGATGATAGCAAAGATGAGAATTACCCACCAAAGCTTCAGAATTATCTCGAATATTTTGACAAGATTAATTTCTTCTTTCAACAAAATCACTCCGTTTTTTCTAAAATGTTAACATTATATATTATAACAAATGTTGCAACAAAAAGCAATAGTTTTGTGACAATTTACAGCTTGTAAATTAAGGATTTGTGTTTTTTAAAAAACAAACTCTCAAAATCAAAATAAATTCTGAGAGTTTGAAAATGTCTTATTTTTTGTCAAAAAAATCCTTCATTTTGTCGGCAAATGACTTGCGCTGCTTGTAGTTGCTTTCGCCTGTGAGCTGGGCAAGCTTTGAAATGACTTCTTTTTGCTCTGAGGTTAGATTCCTGGGCACTTCCACAGTGAATTTCACAAGCATATCGCCCCTTGCACCGCTTCGCACATGGGGAATACCTTTGCCGCGAAGTCTGACCACTGTCTCGGGTTGAGTGCCCTCGGGCACAGTGTAGGTCATTTTGCCCGGTTCATATTTCTTGTCGGGGTCGAGCACGGGAATCTCAATGTCGGCACCCAAAGCTGCCTGCACAAAGGTGATAGGCACTTCGAGGTTTACATCATAGCCTGTGCGTGTGAACACACTGTGGCGCTTGATGGACACTGTGACCAAAAGGTCACCTGAGGGGCCGCCCTTGGAGCCTGCATTGCCAAGACCGCGATAGCTCACAGTCTCGCCTGCATTGATGCCTGCGGGAATATCAACCTCAATGTTTTTGGCGCGCTTAACCTTGCCCTTGCCGTTACACTTGGCGCATGGGTTTTTGATGATGGTGCCCTCGCCGCGGCAATGACCGCAGACCTGGGTGTTTATCATCTGACCAAACATGGTGTTTTGCACGCTCTTTATCTGACCTGTGCCTTTACAGTGAGGGCAGGTCTGCTTGTCGGAAGCTGATTTGGCACCGCTGCCATGACATTCTTCGCACTCTTCAATCACATAGATTTTGAGCTGTTTCTTTATGCCGAAAGCTGCCTCTTCAAACGAAAGCAGCACGCTCTCTTCGATGTCGGAGCCGCGACGCGGACCATTTCGGCGCCTCTGACTGCCTCCAAATCCGCCTCCAAACATGGAGCCGAAAATGTCGCCGAGGTCATCAAAGCCCATGCCGCCAAAGCCGCCAAAGCCACCGCCTGCACCGCCGCCGTAGTTGGGGTCGACTCCTGCAAAGCCAAACTGGTCATAGCGAGATTTTTTCTCGGCATCACTGAGCACTTCGTAGGCTTCGCCAATTTCTTTGAATTTGGCTTCTGCCTCTTTGTCACCGGGATTTACATCGGGGTGATACTTCTTGGCAAGCTTTCGGTATGATCTTTTAATTTCATCGTCTGAGGCGCCCTTTTGGACGCCCAAGACTTCGTAATAATCTCTTTTATCTGCCATAATACCAATCCTGATTATTTATCGTCATCAACAACAGTGTAGTCACCGTCATATGTGCCGCCTTCACCGCCGGGAGCTGCGCCATCGGCACCGGGAGCACCCTGAGGATTTGCTGCCTGATACATTTTGGACGAAATTTCATAGAATTTCTGCTGGAGAGCATCGGAAGCTGCTTTGATTGCTTCGGTGTCGGTGCCCTCTAAGGCTTTTTTCACATCGGCAATTTTAGCTTCGATGTCTGATTTGTCAGATGCGTCGAGCTTGTCGCCAAAATCTGTCATGGCTTTTTCACACTGATAGCAAAGTGAATCAGCATTGTTGCGGGTGTCGATTTCTTCTTTGCGTTTTCTGTCTTCTTCGGCAAACTGTTCTGCTTCTTTCACAGCCTTTTCGATGTCTTCATCAGAAAGGTTGGTGCTTGCAGTGATGGTGATATCCTGAGCGTTGCCTGTGGCCATGTCTTTGGCTGTTACCTTTACGATACCGTTGGCATCGATGTCAAAGCTTACTTCAATCTGCGGCACACCTCTGGGAGCAGGAGCAATGCCTGTGAGGCTGAATTTACCGAGTGATTTATTGTAGGCAGCCATTTCTCTTTCGCCCTGAAGAATGTGAATTTCAACAGAGGTC
>JAFYUA010000336.1 GCA_017549745.1 Clostridia bacterium
CGGAATTGGTGTGAGCAGATGTCTGGCGGCTGTGATTGAGCAGTGGGCAGACGAAAGCGGAATTGTGTGGCCTGTGAGCGTGGCACCGTATCATGTTATTGTGGTGCCTGTGAACACCAAAAACGAAGAGCAGAATCAGCTTGCCGAAGAGATTTATGAAAAGCTCAAATCAGCCGGCATCGAGGTAATTCTTGATGACAGAAACGAGCGCGCCGGAGTCAAATTCAAAGATGCTGACCTCATTGGCATACCGCTTCGCATCAATGTGGGCAAGGGTGCCGCTGACAGAAAGGTTGAATTTGTAGTGCGCAAGGGTCTGGAAATGACAGAGCTTGGTGCCAATGAAGCAATCGATGCGGCAATTGAATTTATCAACAAAAACAAATAATATGTTTCATAGGCTGCAAAAAAATTTGCAGCCTATGATTTCATTTGGTGATTAATTATGTTGTATGTTATTTTGGCAATAATACTTTTGAGCATAGACCAGCTCACAAAGCATCTCACTGTGAACCAACTTGCAGAGTTTGAATCGGTGCCAGTCATAGAATCAGTGCTTTCATTTACCCGTTATCACAACACAGGCGGCCCGTGGAGCCTTTTTGACGGGATTCCTGCTCTGTTTGTGGTTGCAACATTTGCAATATTTGCATTTGAGATTTGGTATCTCAGAAAGCATGAGCTTCGCAGTAAAACGGGGCGCATTGCCTGTGCATTGATAAACTCAGGAGCAATAGGAAATCTCATTGACCGCATTTTCAGAGGATATGTGGTTGATATGATAGAGGTTAAATTCATTGATTACCCCATTTTTAATTTTGCAGATTGCTGCATTGTGGTGGGGTGTGTGCTACTATGCATATATGTAATATTTTATTCAGAGGATAATAATCATGGAAAACATAACACTGATATGTGAAGAAAGCGGCATCAGAATAGATAAGTATATCAATCTTGACGGCATTACACGCGCAATGGTGCAAAAGCTTATCGAAAACGGCAGCATTACCGTGAACGGAAAGCCAACCAAAAACAACTACAAACTAAAAGCGGGTGACCGCATTAACATAGTGAGCGAAGAGCCGAAGGATGCCAACATCGAGGCAGAGGATATCGCTCTTGACATAGTGTATGAAGACGAAAGCCTGCTTGTGGTGAACAAACCTCAGGGCATGGTGGTGCACCCTGCCCCCGGCAACTACAGCGGAACTTTGGTAAATGCGCTCATGCATCACTGCAAAGGAAACCTCAGCGGCATAAACGGAGTGCTGAGGCCAGGCATTGTGCACCGAATCGACAAAGACACATCGGGACTTCTGCTTGTGGCAAAGACAAATGAAGCACACCTTTCACTTTCTGCACAAATACAGAAAAAAACAGTGAAGCGCGAATATATATGCGTGTGTGAGGGAATTGTGAAGCCCAAAAGAGGCATTGTGGATGCACCAATCGGGCGCGACCCGTCTAACCGCCTTAAAATGGCAGTGACTCCCATCAACTCCAAGCATGCAGTGACACACTTTGAAGTGATTGAACATTTTGAAAATGCTTCGCTTGTAAAATGCGTGCTCGAAACAGGCAGAACTCATCAGATAAGAGTGCATATGCAATACATTGGACACCCTGTAATGGGCGACCCAATGTATTCAAAAGCCAATCCCATGAATCTGCAGGGTCAGGTATTGCACGCGCGCGTGATTGGATTTGACCACCCTGCAAGTGGCGAATATATGGAATTTGCCGTAGAGCCGCCCGAATATTTTGAAAGCCTACTGGAAAAACTGAGATAACAATCAAAAAAACACGAAGAATTTTCTTCGTGTTTTTGTTTGTTATAAAACAACTGTCATGCCGTCATTTGTAACCACTGCGGTGTCACCAAAGAGGTTTGCCGCCGAAAGCTCGCTCTGCTTGCGGCTGCCAAGGACTTCTCTGCCATTGTGCACAAGATACAACCGATGCGCATGTTGACTCTTTGCATATTCGCACACCTGGCGAAGGCTCACATGCGCCGTCTCGCACACGAGAGCGTCGCAGCCGCCTGCCATGGCACTGTCGAGGTCTGCGACCTTGGCTATGTCACCTGAATATACAATGATTTTGCCCTCGCATACGATGCGGAAGCAATAACTATGGGGCACATGATTTGTGGCAAATGCCTCAACTGTAATATTAAAGTCGCGGTATATCTCACCGCAGGAATATTCTTTGCCGCTTACATCAAAGCGGGTGTCGAATCCACCCTCACTGTTATGTAGAATTGTCATGAAGGCATCATATGTAGCAAGTTTGGGGATAAACACAACCTTTGGGCACACAAAGCCTGTGTAGCCAACATTGGAATGAAGCTTGCGCATATTCCACAAAAGGCTGCCAAGACCGCCGACATGGTCCATGTGGGTGTGAGTGATGAATATAGCTTTGGTTTTGAGTAGATTCACGCCGCCGAGATGTGCGAGCCTGGCGCAACCCTCACCTGCATCAAAAAAATATAGCGAGCCGCCTGTTTCGATGGCAAAGCTCTGATGATGTATGCCGCACAGCGGCTCTGTGCCCGCCCCTGTGCCGAGAAAATGAATGTTCATGAAATTACCTCTGTGATATAATATGAAGCTATTATATCACCAAATGCCAACATTGTCAAACAAAAGAGGTTATCACTGATGCCGCCAAAAGCACACTAAGCACTATAGCCCCTGCAAAGCGCCTTTTTTTGAACCAATATATTATGCACGAAAGGGTTTTGATGTACACAAGAAGCGAAAGAGCAAACACAATCAGTTTCATAAATAAATCCTCACACATATTCGAATTTAGTGGCATTTTGTGCAAAGTCAAGATATGCCGAATAGGTCGGGAAGCACTTTTTGGCAAAGAAGAATGCATTGAGTGCATCAAAGCCCATTGCCTGATATCTGCGTGCAAAATCCTTGACTCGTGTGCGGTGCTCAAAATCCTTTACTATGTCAACCTCAAGACCATCTGCCGAAATGGTGAGCTCAAGAGGCTTTGATGTTTTGCCAAATGTCTCCACGCAAAGCAAGTAATCGGCAAAATCATCACCTACTACTGCAGCGGTGCCGCTGTGGGCACTATATAAAAGCGCCGCATCGACCACGGGCAGCGAATTTGAATCAGACACTGTCATCACAGGAATTGATGCAGTAAACAAGGGATTATTGGCAGCAAAAAACAGCTCTGACATGGTGCACAGAATCTTTTTGTGTTTACCATGATACACAGTCTCCATATAATCAGCTGCACCGTCGAAGCTTTTGCCGATGCTTTCAAAGATTTTGTCACAAGGCGAGCCTGCCACAAAAGTGCGCACAAGGGGGCTTATTTTCATCTTGGAGCGAATTGCCGAAAGGTCATCGGCATAGCTTTCGCCAAAGTAGAGCGCATCACCAAAAAATATGCTCACATGAGCCAAATCCGCCTTGCCGCAGCTATCCTCAAGCTGGGTCACTGCATCGGCAAAATCTGTGGCATCAAATGAATAAATTTTGCTATCCGATTGAGTTTTCCCATCTTCAGACGGTGCATCGGATTCGGCAATGAAAAAGGAATAACGCGTTCCCTCTCCTGTTTTTTCGGCACTGCAGGCGCTTACCACCAAAGATGATTCCACCCTTTCGCGGCGTGCACAACCTGTGCAAAGCAAAGACAAAGTAATCAAAACGAAAAAAAGCTTTTTCATATTATTCACCCTTTTTATAATTGAACAGAATAATCACTAAAGGCACAAACACAGAAAGTATGCTGAGCGAAATGCAAACAAGAATATAAACCGATGCTGAAATCTTTATGCCCGACAGATTGTACAAAAGCACCGCCAAAATCAAAACAAAAGGTCGCTCATCACCTGCTTTGCACAGCTTTGCAATCACCCTTGAGCACACTGCAAACGAAAATGCGCTGATGACTATGGCAAACAGAGTGGAAACACACGCGAGCAAAAGCTCAAATCGGTGAAGCAGCTCGCCCGAGCTTGCCGATGCAAAAATAGCCTGCATTGAATGAGAGAACATTTTGCCCATGGGATATGGCACTGTGAGAGAATAGAGCAAAAAAAGCACAGTTGCTATGCCAAATGCCCACAACATAGAGCGAAGAGCACATTTGTATGCTGATTTTTCAGCGCTTATGCAATCGCAAATGAGCAAAAACGGAGCTATGCCCATGTAAACACTGAGATTCATAAAATGAGAAAAAGTGCCTCTGACACTCGTGCCCAGCACAGGATAGAGATTGTCGGGGTTGATGCCGCGAAAGCATGAGGCCACAACAAATGCAATGAGCGCAATGGCGAGTATCAATATGATGTAGCTCTGACGGGTGAGAGCTTCAATGCCAAGCCAGGCAACAACACCTCCCGCAAGGCAAATCAGCAATCGACTGCTGAGTGCATCTACTGCACCAAGAGTAAGAGATGAGATGTCAGATGAATAAAACGAAACACTAAAAACAACTGATGCAAAAATCAAGCCGAGAAACACAATGCCAACCAAAGCCGAAGCTGCATTGCCAAGAGCATCAGCGCATGAGTCTATGATGCTCTGGTTGGGACAAACCGAGAAATAGAGCTTGACCGACAAAAGCAAAAGAAGCGACAAAGCAAAACAAAAAAGACAGTTTATCCATGCTCCCGTGCCAAGGATTGATGAAGTGCCACCCACAAGGACGGGAATTACCGGCGAAAGAGAAAATATGACAATGGCTGCAGAGGTTTCGCGGTTTCCTATTTTGAAACTCATGCTTTTTCATTCCTTTCATGGGTAGCTTTGAGGTAAGAGGGCGGTTTGGCAAGATGATGGGTGTCGAGCACTGCATGCATAATCGGATGGCGCGATGTGACAGGCGAGAATGGCACACAGGCAGGCACGCCAAATGATTTTGTGCCGAGAATCAGCGCAAGATGTATGCACAAAAGTGAAAGTATGCCCACTATGCCCCACAGAGCACCTGCAAAAATGTAGGCAAAACGCATTATGCGAAACGAAAACGAAAGAGAGTATGACGGAATAGCAAAAGAGGCTATGCCGCACACTGACACGATGATTATCACAATAGGGCTCACAATGCCTGCCGAAACTGCCGATTGCCCTAAAATAAGACCGCCCACAATGCCAAGCGAAGAACCTATGGCACCGGGGATGCGCACGCCAGCTTCTTTGATGAGTTCAAAGGCAAGCTCCATGATGATGACCTCAGTGAGAGGCGAAAATGGCACGCCGCCTCGCGCCGCAGCAAGAGAGATGAGCATGTCGGTGAGGATTGCCTCGGTGTGAAACGAGGTCATTGCAAGATATATGCCCGGAGTGAGGAGTGACAAAACCACCGCAAGAATACGAATGAGCTTGATGAACACAGAATATGGTCTGCGAAGATATGAATCCTCGGGAGAAGCAATGATATCGGTGATGTTTGACGGAAGTATAAGCACCTGAGAGCTGCCGTTTAGAGCAAGTGCGGCTCTGCCCTCAATGAGAGCACGGGAGACCTTGTCGGGGCGCTCGGTAGCAAGAATCTGCGGCATGGGCAAAAAGCTTCGTTCTTCAAGCATTTTTTCAATGTCAAATGCCGATAGCACATACTGAGCTTCGATTCCTGAGAGAGCCTTTTTTATTTCTGAAAGAAGTGACGGATTGATGGTGCCTTCAATGTAGGCAAGTGAGGCAGGTGTTTTGCTCTGTGTGCCGAAGAAATATGTTTCCATCACGAGGTCTGATGAATTGACCGATTTTCTTATGAGGGCGGTGTTACATCTGAGCACCTCGTTGAAGCCTTCGTGTGGCCCCTGAACCACTGCCTCATTCACAGGAGAGTCTATGCCTCTGTGCTCCCAGGTTTTTATGTCAAATGACACCCCGTTGGTGCAGCCATCTAAAAAAAGTGCGGCATTGCCTGTGTTGATGCTGCCCACAAGCTCGGCGATGCTTGTCTGATAAGCAATAGCGCCCTGATGAATGATATTTTCTACATAAAACGAAATGTCGCTTTGCTGCAGCGCATCCTTGCTGCACTCTGCCGACATGAGGGGGCGCAGTATAAAATCATTGAGCATGCCCGAATTGGCAAGACCATCTACCCACACAAGGAAGCCCCTCTTTTTGCCGTTGGTGCCAGCAAGGTTGAACCAGCGGATTTTGATGTCACCGTTGACATCGGTGTGAAGAATACGCCGCACCGCCTCAAAGCTTGCATCAATATCAGCATCTACACAGCTATCGCCCGTCTGCTCAGACACATATGCACAATTCTCACCAAATGTGAGGTCAAAATCTGAGCTTTGACGAGGAGGATTATATTTTAAAAACTTGAGCATTTATATCACCAATTTCTATTGTTTGCCTCATGAACAATTTGTATGCAGGAATAATTTTAACCAATATGTCAATAATATTCATGTCAATATTAATGAAAGCGGTGAACATATGATTCCTAAACACTCTATCGACAAATACAAGCTTGCCATTGCCAAAAATGTGGGCAAAGAAGTGAATCTATGTCTGAAAAAGGGCAGAAGAATGATTGCAATCAACAACTGCATCATCGAAAAAGCATATGAAAGCATATTTGTGATAAAAATATGCGGTGAAAGCCTATTGAATATGTCGCGCATATCGGTGTGTTATGCTGATTTGCTCACAGGAAATGCAAGGGTAACCATAAAAGCGGAGCAATCCGAAACAGCGTAGTCAGCAAAAAAATTTAACAAATTAATAAAAACATCTTGAAATCCTCCGCAATATATTGTATAATATAACCATCTTATCATATCAATGAGGAGGAATTCACAATGATTAAATTAATTATCGGGAAAAAAGGTTCCGGAAAGACCAAGGAATTGATTAACGATGTTCACAATTCTATAAATGTCGAAAACGGAAATATAGTTTTTATATGCAATGGCGACAGACACGTGCTTGACCTCAACCATTCGGTCAGACTGATAGATGTAGCAGAATTTGACACAGCTGACTTTAGAGTTTTCAAAAGTTTTATCAATGGTATTCTCTCCCAAAATTATGATATAACTTCCGTGTTTATTGACAGCTTGTTTAAAATTGTTCCTGATGATATGGATAACCTCACAGGCTTCATCAATGACCTTGATGCAATCTCAGAAAACAGAAACATCAAATTCACTATTTGCATCAGTGCTGACAAAGAAGAATTGCCCGAAGGTATTTACAAGTATATTGCATAAATAACCATAGTGCGGCGGGGAATATCCCCGCCGCATTTTTTGAGGAAAGCGAATAACATTATGGAAAACATATATCTATCCCCTGCACGCCCCGGGATGAGCGAAATCACCGAAAAGCGCTCGCGCTTCATAGGCAACATCGCACATGTTGAGAGCGAGCAGGAGGCTCTTGATTTTGTGAAATCAATCAAAAAAGAATATTATGATGCCAAGCACAGTGCCTACGCATACATCTCGGGCACAGTCAAGCGCTATTCTGACGACGGCGAG
>JAFYUA010000337.1 GCA_017549745.1 Clostridia bacterium
CAAAGAGGGGTAGATACCCGCGTGCAGACAGGCATCGAAATGAGGCAGATTGCCGAGCCATACATAAGAGGCAAAGCGGTGCGTCATCTTGAAAAGGGCAGAGTTGTTATTTTCGGCTGCGGAAGCGGCAACCCCTTCTTCTCTACTGACACTGCAGCAGCTCTTCGTGCAGCAGAAATTGATGCCGACATCATCCTGCTTGCCAAAAATGTGGATGCAGTATATGATTCTGACCCCCATGTAAACAAAGATGCAAAGAAAATTGAGACTCTTTCCTACATCGATGTTCTCAACCGTGGTCTTGGCGTTATGGATTCCACTGCCACATCACTTTGCATGGACAATCACATTCCCATCAGAGTTTTCGGCCTCAATGAGCCCGACAATATCCGCAAGGTAATTCTTGGTCAGGAAATAGGCACTATAGTAAAATAATTTATTTTAATATATGGAGGTAATATTTATGGCAGCAAATATCAATGATTTTGAAAGCAAAATGAAAAAATCCATCTCGGTTCTTAATACCGATCTTTCTTCAATCAGAGCAGGCAGAGCCAACCCTGCTATTCTCGACAGAGTATCTGTTGAATACTATGGCGTGGCTACTCCTCTCACTCAGATAGGCACCGTGTCAGTTCCTGACCCCCGTTCTATCCTCATTCAGCCATGGGATGCAAGCATCCTCAAAGAAGTTGAAAAAGCTATCCTTGCATCTGACATAGGCATCACTCCCAACAATGACGGCAAATCTCTTCGCCTCAACTTTCCCCCTCTCACCGAGGAAAGAAGAAAAGAGCTTGTTAAAGATGTACGCAAAAAAGGCGAAGATGCCAAGGTTGCAATCCGTTCCATCAGAAGAGATGCTATGGATGCCTACAAAAATGACAAGAAAAACGGCGAAATAACCGAAGACGATCTCAAAGCAAGTGAAAATGATGTTCAGAAGCTCACCGATAAATTTGTAAAAGAGATCGACGGCATCATCTCAGCCAAAGAAAAAGAAATCATGGAAGTTTGATAATATGTTTGGCTTATTAAAAAAGAAAAAACAACTGGCTTCCTCTGCCATAGACTATAACAATCTTCCCGAGCACATCGGCATCATCATGGATGGCAACGGCCGCTGGGCAAAAAAACGCGGTTTGCCCCGTTCGGCAGGTCACTCTATGGGTGCCAGAGTTCTTGAGCAGATAACCCGTGCAGCCGGCAACATCGGCATCAAATACCTCACGGTATATGCATTTTCTACCGAAAACTGGTCACGCCCCGATGACGAGGTCAAGGCGCTCATGAAGCTCATAGGCGAATATCTCGACGATTATCGCCGCATCATAGGCGATGAAGACATGCGCGTGCGCTTTATCGGCTCCAAAAATGGACTCACAGATGACATCATCAGGAAAATGCATGTTGTAGAAGAAGCTACCAAAGATAACAAATCCATCACACTCAATATTGCGCTCAACTATGGCGGCAGGGACGAGATAGTCAATGCCGTTCGCTCTGTTGCCCAAAAGGTGTCCGATGGTGAGCTTAATGTTTCCGATATCAGCGAGAAGCTTCTGTCTGAGCACATGTACACTCACTATATGCCCGACCCTGATTTCATAATCAGACCAAGCGGCGAGCAGCGCCTGAGTAATTTCCTGCTCTGGCAGAGCGCCTATAGTGAATTCTGGTATTCCAACATCAATTGGCCTGACTTTACAAGAGCAGACCTTGAGAGGGCAATTGTAGATTACCAAAGCAGAAACAGACGATTCGGAGGTGTATGAACACATGCTCAAACAAAGGCTTATTTATGGTGCGCTCGGAGTAATTCTTGCAATTGCAGTAATAACTTTGTGTCCGTCGTATATAATAGGTATATGCGTGGGCGTGCTCTCGCTTATTGCACTTGGTGAATTTTACACTGTAACGGGACTTTGGGGCAAAAAATCTCCCTCGACCATTGCAGGCATGCTATTTTGCGCTATGTGCACAATCTTTGCAGTGATGCGCTCTTCAGCTTCACTAAACCTCATTTCATATTGTATCATAGCTCTGGTCTTTGCTCTGATGGTTTCAATGGTTTTGTTTCATGGCAAATTCTCGTTTGCCGATGCGGCAATATCCCTGATGGGCACGGTGTATATAACTGTATTCTTTCTTCATGTTTTGTTTGTAAGGCAGCTCGAATTTGGCAAAATCCTCATCTGGGTGTTGTTTATTCCTGCATGGGCTACCGATACCTTTGCATATTTTTGCGGCAGAGCCTTTGGCAAACACAAGCTTTGCCCGTCTGTAAGCCCCAAAAAGACAGTTGAGGGAGCAATAGGCGGCGTTGTTGGCTGCATGATATGCGTGATGCTCTATGTGTACATCATAGCCAAAGCATGCAGCATGCAGGCAAATCTTGCCAATGCTGCTCTTCTTGCATTGGCTGCATCGGTGTTTTCACAGTTTGGTGATCTTGCCGCAAGCTGCATCAAGCGCGAGTATGGAGTCAAGGACTATGGCAATCTCATTCCGGGCCATGGCGGCATACTTGACCGCTTCGATTCTGCAATTCTCATTGCTCCGCTTGTTTACTACATGCTGAGCACTCTACCCATACTTTTCAGGTGAATTTAATATGAAGAACATATCCATCCTCGGTTCTACCGGTTCCATAGGCACGCAGGCTCTTGAGGTTGTTGATGCTTGCGGTGATGTGTGTGTGCATGCTTTGTCTGCCCACAGCAATGTCGCCTTGCTTTCTGAGCAAATCAGAAAATATAAGCCTCAAAAGGCGTGCATAATGAATGAAGATTTATATAGCGCACTAAAGCTTTCTGTTGCAGACACCTCCACAGAGATTGTGTGCGGCATGGAAGGGCTTTGTGACATTGCATCGCTTTCATCTGTTGAAAGTGTGCTCACATCGGTGGTTGGTAATGTGGGGCTTTTGCCGACCCTGGAGGCAATAAATGCCGGCAAAGATATTCTCCTTGCCAACAAAGAAACCCTCGTCACTTCAGGCAGCATCATCATGCCGCTTGCCAAGGAAAAAGGCGTTTCTATTTTGCCTGTCGACAGTGAACACAGTGCAATTTTTCAGTCGCTTCAGGGCAATGAGCACAATCGCATTTCCAAGATTTTGCTCACAGCTTCGGGTGGCCCGTTTTTCGGCAAAACACGCGATGAACTAAAAGGTGTCACCAAAGCTGATGCACTCAACCATCCCAACTGGAGCATGGGCGCCAAGATAACTATCGACAGTGCCACCATGATGAACAAGGGGCTTGAGGTTATCGAAGCCAAATGGCTCTTTGGAGTAGAAAGCGAAGACATTGAGGTATACATTCACCGCCAGAGCATAGTACATTCCATGGTGGAGTTTGAAGACCGCTCGGTTATTGCTCAGCTCGGCAACCCCGACATGAAGCTCCCCATAGTGTATGCGCTTCGTTATCCCTGCCGTGATGTGGCAGTGGGCAGCAGGCTTAATTTATTTGATATTCACACTCTCACATTCGATAAACCTGACCCCGACACTTTTGAGTGTCTGTCATTGGCATATCGCGCTCTTTCCCAGGGCGGCACAATGAGCGCAGTAATGAATGCTGCAAACGAAATTGCAGTAGAAAAATTCCTCAAAGGGGAAATAGAATTTTTGCAGATTCCCGAAATAATCAAATCTGCAATGGATGCACACACTCCGACCCTTGACTTTACCATAGAAGATGTTCTAAAGGCTGATGCATGGGCAAGAGAGTATAGTGCCCAACAATAATTTCTGAGGTGATATTGTTTGGCTACGGCAATCTGGGCTATTCTTATTTTTTGCATATTAATATTTGTTCACGAATTTGGTCATTTCATCACAGCCAAGATGTCGAGCATGACAGTTCACGAGTTTTCCATAGGCATGGGTCCGCGCTTTTTGGGCTTCACCAAAGGCGAAACTGCCTATTCGCTTCGTATCTTGCCTCTTGGCGGATTTGTAAGGCTCGAGGGCGAAGACGGCGAATCAGGTGACCCAAATGCATTTTGCAATAAATCTGCTTTCAAAAGATTTTCGGTTTTGTTTGCAGGAGCTCTGATGAATATCCTCTCAGGCTTTCTTATTTTTGTCATTATCTTTTCCTCTGTCTCTCAGGTTGCGTCAAACACCATAGGTGAAGTGCTTGAGGATTCTGCGTTTTATGATGCAGGGGTGCGCGTGGGTGATAAGATAGTGCACATGAAGGGCGAAAAATATTCGTCGGGCATACACAGCTTCAGAGACATCAGCTTTTTCACCTCGCTAAATGGCGGCGGTGAAGCTGTGATAACATTTGAAAGAGACGGTGAAAAATTCACCAAAACCATCACTCCAAGACCTGCAACCGATAGTTCACAACCTGTGTTTGGCATGAAGCCTGCCGCGGCATCAGGTGGATTCTGGTCCACTCTCAGCCTTGCTTTCTGGGAGTGCGTGTTCGTTATAAAGTCAGTATTTTTGTCACTTTGGTGGCTTGTCACAGGCGCCATTCCAGCATCATCAATGTCCGGCCCCGTGGCAATAGTAGGCGAGATAGGTGCTGCAGCCAAGCTTGGCTGGCAATCGGTTATGAATCTTGCAGGGTTTATTTCTGTAAACTTGGGTGTAATGAATCTTCTGCCCATACCTGCCCTTGATGGTGGAAGAATACTGTTTTTGATTATCGAAAAAATAAGAGGCAAAAAAATGAATCCCGAAAAAGAGGGAATGATTAATTTTGTTTTCTTTTCATTGCTCATACTTTTGATGCTTCTTGTCACATTCAGTGACATCAAAAAGATTTTTTAGCTTTTTAATTCTCACAAAGGAGAAAATGTAATGGAACTTTTGAAACAACGAATCAAAAAAGACGGTAAGGTAAGGAGTGGCAATGTTCTCAAGGTTGATAGCTTTTTAAATCATCAGATGGACATCTCCCTTTTTGAAGCAATCGGCAAAGAGTTCAAGCGCCGTTTTGCCGATTGCCCCATAAATAAAATACTCACCATCGAATCATCGGGCATAGGCATAGCATGCATAGCTGCCCAGTCCTTTGGTGTGCCTGTGGTGTTTGCCAAGAAAAACACCACCAAAAACATCGACGGCGCCGTATATTCTGCTCAGATAGAATCGTTCACTCACGGCAGAATCTACAATGTCATCGTTGCCAGAGAATTTTTGTCACCCGATGACAATGTGCTCATCATCGACGATTTCCTTGCCAACGGCAAAGCGCTCATAGGTCTTTCTCAGATTGTCAAAAAATCAGGTGCCAATCTTTGCGGTGCTGGCATAGTCATCGAAAAAGGCTTTCAGAATGGTGGAAAACAGCTTCGCGAAGAAGGCATGAGAATAGAATCTCTTGCCATAATCAAGTCCATGACTGACGATGGCGAAATAGAATTTGAATAATACATAGTACGGAATAAAGTTCGGATAAGTGTATATAATATAATTAACATAATGAACGGAAAATTTATAATTTGGAGGTATATTTGTGGCAAAATCAAAATTGAAAATTATTCCATTGGGCGGTCTTAATGAGATCGGAAAAAATATGACCGTCTTTTCGTATGGAAATGACATGATTATCGTGGATTGCGGTATGGCTTTTCCTGATGAAGAAATGTTTGGAATAGACATTGTAATACCCGATTTTAGTTATGTGGTAAAAAACTGTGACAAAATCAGAGGTGTGGTCCTTACTCATGGTCATGAAGACCATATAGGCGGTCTTGCCTATCTTCTCAAAGAGATAAATGTGCCCATATTTGGCACCAATCTCACCATTGGTCTTGTTCAGAACAAGCTAAAGGAGCACAATCTCCTTTCCACCACCAAGCTCAATCGTGTGCATCCCGGTGACACCATCAATCTCGGACCTTTCAAGGTTGAGTTCATTCGCTCCAACCATTCCATTCCCGATGCGGTGGCTCTTGCCATCCACACCCCCGTGGGCGTTGTTCTTCACACAGGTGACTTCAAGATTGACACCACCCCCATTCAGGGCGACATGATTGACCTTGCCCGCATTGGCGAGCTTGGCAAAAAAGGTGTGCTTGCTCTCATGAGTGACAGTACCAATGCTGAGCGCAAAGGCTTTACCAAATCAGAGCGCATGGTTGGCTCTACCTTGGAGCATCTGTTCAAGTCCACCAAATCCCGCATCATAGTAGCAACCTTTGCTTCCAATGTGCATCGAATTCAGCAGATTATCAATGCCGCTGTAAACAACGGCCGCAAAATCGCTGTGTCTGGCAGAAGCATGCTCAATCTGCTCGAGGTTGCAACAGAGCTTGGATACATGAAAATCCCTCAGAATGCTCTCATAGATATTGACGATATCAAGAAATATAAACCCCATCAGCTCACCATCATCACCACAGGCAGTCAGGGTGAACCCATGAGTGCTCTGTATCGTATGGCATATTCCGACCACAGAAAGGTGGATATTGTAAAGGGTGACCTTGTAATAATCTCTGCCAATCCCATTCCGGGCAATGAAAAGCTTGTGTCCAATGTTGTAAATGAGCTCTACAAAAAAGGCGCTGTTGTCTATAATGACCCTGCAAGTGTGCATGTGTCGGGACATGCCTGTCAGGAAGAACTCAAAATGATTCTCGGTCTTGCCAAGCCCAAGTATTTCATTCCTGTGCACGGTGAATTTAAGCATCTCAAAACACATGCTGACCTTGGCGCTCTAATGGGCATCAAGCAGAGCAACATATTCATCATGGACATAGGCAAAGTGCTTGAGCTCACCAAAGACACTGCCAAATGCACCGAGTCGGTTCAGGCAGGTCTTGTCATGGTCGATGGCCTTGGAGTGGGTGATGTGGGCAACATTGTACTTCGCGACAGAAAACACCTTGCTGAAGATGGCCTCATTGTTGTCGTTGTCACAATTTCGTCAGACACAGGCAGCATAATTGCAGGTCCCGATGTTATTTCAAGAGGATTTGTGTATGTGAGAGAGTCTGAGAGTCTCATGGAAGATATCAGAACAATTGCCAAAAAAGCTCTAGAGGGCTACGAAAAGAACAAAATCAAAGACTGGTCAACTCTCAAAAACGGAGTCAAATCCAGAATTTCTGAATATCTCTATCAGGAAACCAAGCGCAAACCCATGATTCTTCCTGTGATTATGGAAGTGTAATAAATGAAAGCAAGGCAGCTTTTAATGATGCTTGCAGGCAGCTCAATTCTCGCCTTCGGTCTTTATAACATACATTCGTTTTCTCATGTCACCGAGGGCGGAGTGCTTGGGTTTGCTCTTTTATTAAAGCACTCCTTGGGCGTTTCGCCTGCAGTGTCCACCTTTGTCATGAATTCTCTGTGCTATTTTCTTGGCTACAAAATTCTCGGCAAAGGCTTCATTTTTTCATCTCTTGCATCGGCGGTGTTTTTTTCAGTTGTGTACAGAGTGTGCGAGCTTTTTCCACCCGTTTTTCCTGATATATACTGCTACCCTCTCATTGCCGCAACAGCAGGCGCGCTTTTCGTTGGTGTGGGAGTGGGGCTTTGTGTGAGAGCGGGCGGAGCACCAAGCGGCGATGATGCACTTGCCATGAGCTTGTCGGTTAAATTTCGGTGCAGCATCGAGATGGTGTACATAATAACCGACCTTGTGGTTCTTGCTCTGTCGCTTGTCTACATTCCGTTTTCAAGGCTCATATATTCGCTTGTCACAGTTATATTGTCAGGTCAGATTATCGGTATCATTCAAAGATACAAAGCATAGTTTTTCAAAAGCTTTGCTTTGTATCTTTTTTGTTGTTAACTTGACAAAAAACACTCCAAACCTTATAATTAAATCAAAGATGTTTTCAAGAGGTAATCACATGGATTTTCAGTTTATTTACGGCCGCGCTCATAGCGGCAAAACTAAATATATATCCGAAAAATCGGCAGAGCTTGTGGGCATGAAAATGCCCCTTGTTGTCGTTGTGCCCGAGCAGTTTACCCACATTGCCGAGAGGCGCCTCATCTCAGCCGTTGGCCACATAGCAAGCGGTCAGGCTGAGGTTTTGTCGTTTGACAGAATGTGCAAACGCATCAACTCGCAATATCCGTCGGACAAAAGGCAGCTTGGCTCCATGGGCAAAAGCCTCATTGTGTCAGAAATCCTTGCTGATATCCCTCTCGGTTACTATAAGTCCGCCGCCGTGCAAAACGGATTTGTAGATGTGTGCAGTGATGAAATCACCGAGTTCAAAAAATACATGATATCTCCCGATGACCTCATTGCAGCATCCCAAAAGGTGAGCAGTGAAGCTTTGGCTCTCAAACTGACTGACCTTGCCAACCTATATTCAGAATATCAGAGCCGTCTTGAAACCCGATTCAGTGATTCTGATGATAACCTCGATATCCTTGCTGCCAATCTTGAAAAATATCGTCCCTATGAGGGCATGATTTTTATGTTCGATGAGTTTTCGTCATTCACCCCTCAGGAAAAAAACATCATATCCATCATAGCAGCTCAGGCAGAGTGCGTGTATGTGACATTTTGTCTCGATGATGACCCCCGCTACTCATCTGTGTTCAAGGTCACCAATCTCACTGCCACCGAGCTTTCGGCAGCTTGCCGCGCCAGAGGTTGTCGTCAGCTTCCGAGCATAAGACTGCCGCGCAGCTACTATGACAGTGCAGAGCTTGAATTCCTCGAGCAAAACCTCTATGCCGAAAAGAGCGATGCTTTCAGGGGAGAATGCGACAGGCTCCGTCTGTCTACATATGAAAATCCATACACTGAGGTCAGCGCTCTTGCCCATAGCATACTCGAGCTTGTGAGAAATCATGGTGCGCGCTATCGCGACATAAGCGTTGTGTGTGCCGACACCGCTTCCTATGCCCACATTATCCGTTCCACCTTCGACACCTACAAAATCCCTTATTTTATAGATGAAAAAGTAAGGGTGCTTGACCATGCCATTGTTTCATTTGTCACCAATATTTTAGATGTATACCTTGGTCAATATAGCGGTGAAAGCGTAATCAATTTTCTCAAATCAGGCTGCATCAAGGCTGAGCGCGATGCAGTTTGCAGTGTTGACAATTTCATCACTGCAACACGCGCAAGCAAAAACACATGGCTCAGTGATGAACGCTTTGCTAAAACTCTCAACGCCTATGCCGAAGATGACAATGTCAAAAAAGACGCCATAAATTCTATCAGGCAGGAATACATCCTTTCTCTTGCCACTCTTCATGACAAGATAAAGGGCAGAAACACCGTGCGCTTTATCACCGAAAATATATATTCATATCTCATCAAAACGGGATTTGACAAGAGGATAGGGGAGTATATAAGCTATTTCAAAAATCAGGGCAACCAATACCTTGCGCGCCAGTATGAAAATGTGTGGAAGACTCTCATTGAGGTTTTCGACACTCTTGTGTACATTCTCGGCGATAAAACGGTTAACCTTTCAGACTATCGCCGCTATCTCACTACGGCTCTCGGTCAGCAGAAAACAGGCATCATTCCCACCTCGCTCGATGAGGTGATGATAGGTGACCTCATGCGCAGTAAGAGCGAAAAGGTCAGATATCAATTCGTCATTGGTGCCATAGATGGCTCATTCCCAAGCACAGGCGCACCACAGAGCATCATCACCGATGCCGAAAAGCAGCTCCTTTCCGATGCTGCTGTGACTCTTGCACCGCCGTCTGAAGAACGCGCCTATTTCGACCGCTTTCAGATATATAGCGTGTTCACTCATCCCGACACAATGCTTTGCGTGTCATATCCTGCATCAGACAGTGACTTCAATGCAGTGCGCCCCGCCTTTGTTGTGCTTCTTTTGCAAAAAATGTTTCCCACACTGCGCATCGAGGGCAAGCTTTGCAATTCATCTGCTCATACTTTCTATGCAGAGTCAGAAGCAGTGGATTTTCTGGCAAGGTCTGCCGCGCTCATCACGCGTGGTGAAACTGCCTGCGATGAGTGGAAAGATGTCTATAAATATATGGTTGACACTCAGGCAGATGAAAAAATCCGTCTTATAAATCGCCTTGTTGATTCGGGCACTCAGCTCACCCGCTTGTCACCCGAACTAACATCGGGTCTATTTGGTGATGAATTTTACACCACCATATCGCGCCTCCAGCGCTACAACGCGTGCCGCTATTCATATTATCTTGAATACATGCTCGGTCTTAAACCTCGCAAGGAATTTGGCATGGAAAGCACTGACATCGGCACTCTCATTCATTCAATAATCGAAAATATCTTCATCAAGCTCGATTCTTCACCCGATGCATTGCGCCAGGCAGGCAAGTCATATTTTGAAGCCGAGGTTTCAGCTTATCTCGATGAATATATAGCTGAGCTTTGCGAAAAAAGCGGCGAGATTACCAAGCGTGAGATATTCTCAGTTGTGCGCCTCAAAGACTCTATCGTTTCGTCACTCATGGCTCTGAGAGACCACATCGTAAATTCTGCCTTTGTGCCTCTTGGCAATGAAATTGTGTTTGATGATGAAAACATAGGTTGCATCGAGCTTGAGCTTGCCAACGGCAAAAAGGTCAAAATCACGGGCAAAATTGACCGTGCTGATTCATTCACAAATGAAGACGGCACCTTCATCAGAGTGGTGGACTATAAGACGGGCAACAAGACCTTCAAGTTCACCGATGTGTTCTATGGGCTCGATGTGCAGCTTTTGGTGTACCTCAATGCCCTTGTGGACAAAACTCCCAATGCACACCCTGCGGGAGCGCTCTATTTCAGAATACTCAGCCCCGCTTCGCCCGACAAAAACAGAGAAGATAAAGAAGACCTCGAATCTCTTAGCTATATTGCCGAGCCGATGGATGGCGTTGTGGCAGAAGATGCACATGTGCTTTCTGCTTTTTCAAAAGGCAGTGTCAAAACCACCAACAAGCTGTCGTCATCGCAGTTCCAAGTGCTTGGTGACTATGTCAATTCCATCGTCGCCGCAAGCGCAAATGCAATGGCAGATGGCTGCATCAACATCAATCCATACACAAGTGCCACTTCGTCGCCCTGCGCCTATTGCCCATATAGCACCATATGCAATTTTGAAGACGGCAAAAACGGCGAATGCCGCACTCTTGCAAACTATTCCAAATCCACAGTTTTCGATGCTATGAAAGGGGGTATGAATGGTGAAATGGACTAAAGAACAACAAAATGCCATCGAGCTGCCTGTTTCCGATATGATAGTGTCGGCTGCAGCAGGCTCGGGCAAAACCGCCGTTATGGCAGAGCGAATTTTACGCCGCCTCACCTCCGACACCGACTTTGTGGAGATAGATAAAATCCTCGTTGTCACCTACACCTCGGCTGCAGCATCCGAAATCAAAGAGCGCATAATGAAAAAGATTATGGAAAGGCTCGAAACCGAGCAAAATCCGCGCCTTTCCAATCAGCTTCTCAAGCTTCCATATGCTCACATTTCCACCATTCACAGCTTTTGTCTTGACCTTATCCGCAAATATTTCTACATCCTCGGCATCGACCCCGCGGTCAAAATCTGTGACCAGACCGATGTAAACATCATGAAAAAAGCCGCCGCCGAAAAGGTGCTGGACAATCACTATAACTCCGATGACGCCCTTTTTGCCGCTTTGGTGTCCGACTATTCTGACAAGCGCGACAATTTGGTAGGGGAGCTTCTGATTGCAATTTATGATTTTTCGCGCACCATGCCCGATAGTGAAGCATGGCTTGCTTCGCTCGATGAGTCTTACAATGCCAATTCACCCCAAGCACTGAAGTTTCTTCTTGATTGCACATCTCTTGCAGGCAATTGCCTCGTCAAAAAGTATGATGCAATGCTCGATATTTGTGAGCATAATAACGATTGTGAAATAACGCGCAACTTCCTTATAGCCGAGCGCGCTAAAATATGTGATGCACTCTCTCACTCAAGCTATGCTGCCACCAAGGAAGCTTTTGATAATATAAGCTATGAAAACTGGCGCAGTGCCAAGTGCCCCGAGCCACTTCGCACATCTCTCAAGAAAAAAAGAGATGATGCCAAGAAATTTGCCGAAAATTCCATCATCAAAAAATATTTATGCCTCAGTGAAGATGCCATCATTGCCGACAACGCCCATGTAGCGGCATATGTAAAGAAGCTATCAGAGCTTGCCTCCGAGCTTGGAGTCATCTATGATGGACTCAAGCGCGAGAAAAACACCATCGATTTTTCTGATTTTGAGCACCTTGCGCTCTCTCTTTTGCGCAATCCCGATGGCACAGCGTCTGACATTGCACTCTCTGTTTCAGCCGATTTTGAAGAAATATATATCGATGAATATCAGGATTGCAACAATATTCAAAACACTATTTTTGAATGCATCTCAGGCAGAAATCTTGGCAGACCCAATGTGTTTTGCGTGGGTGACATGAAGCAAAGCATCTATAGCTTCAGAGATTCCAATCCGCTTCTTTTCCGTGACAAATGTGACAACTTCCCACTCTATGACGGCGCGATTGTCCATGAGTCCAACAAAATCTTCCTCAATCAGAATTTCCGCAGCCGCGACTCAATTCTTCGCTTTGTCAACTCTGTGTTTTCTCAGATAATGAGTCTTGATTGCGGCGAGCTTAACTATGACGCCAACGAAATGCTCAACTATGGCGGCGGCTATAGCGATGTCAACCCCGATATCGATGCCATCGACCTTGCTCTGATAGATAGCTCCAACACCTTTGGCGATTCCTATGACCCCGACTATAAATCTGAGCTTTCTGCCACTGAGGCAGAGGCAGTGTATGTGGGCAAAAAGATTAAAAAGTTAATATCATCTGGCTATATGCTCCATGACAAAAAGAACAATGAAACCAGACCATGCACCTACAGGGACATTGTCATTTTGATGCGCAGTGTGGCAACCCCGGGCCCTGTGTTTGAAAGAGTGCTCAGCGAGATGGGCATTCCTGTGTACAGTGACAAAGGCGCACCATATTTTGAAACTGCCGAAATTCGTTTTCTAATGTCGCTGCTAAAGGTCATCGACAATCCCGATGATGACATCGCCCTCGTTTCAGTGATGAAAAACCCCGTGTTTGGCTTTGATGAAAATATGCTTCTCAGAATCCGCCTGTCGTCGCGCAAGAGTTCATACTATGATTGCATCAGGCATTATGCACGCACCCAGGCAAATTCACTCTCTGATAAGATTAACTCTTTCATCACTCAGATTAATGAATACTACGCCAAATCCCGCTATATGGACACCGACGAATTTTTGTCATATATCATAAATGACCTGGGCTATTACACACTTCTCTCTCTCAGCCCCGACTCCAAGCTCAAAATAGCCAATGTGCGCTATCTCCTCAAAAAGGCAAGAGAGTTTGAACTCAATAACTACCGAGGCATATATAGTTTTGTGCGATTTGTCGAAAACTATGGCCGCGAGGCAATTGCCGAAAGTGCCAAAATTCTCAGCTCCAATGACAATGTGGTGAGGATAATGAGCATCCACAAATCCAAAGGTCTTGAGTTCCCCGTGGTTTTCCTCTCTGATTTGGCCAGGCAGTTCAACACTCGCGACATCACCTCAAAGATTGTTATGCACAAAGAGTTCGGCATGGGCATCGAAAGCGTGTATCGCAGCATTGCTGCCCGCTTCAACACTGCAAATATGCTTGCCATAAAACGCAAGCTCCTTTTTGAAACAGTGTCCGAAGAACTCAGAGTGTTGTATGTTGCGCTCACCAGACCCATGGAAAAGCTAATCATGACCGCTTCGGTTAAAGATGGCGCAGCTTTGCTTTCCTCATCAGAGGATGCAGTGCGGCGCGAAGGCGAAGCCATCGACCCATATCTTATCCTGTCGTCCAATCGCTTCATAAACATTTTGCTCTATGCAATGATGCGCTCGTCAGGATTTCCAAAGAGCGTCAATTCGTCATACAAGCACATTGTCCGTGATGGCTGCAGATATAATGTAGACCTCATAAACATATCTCAAATTCAGCATAGCGCAGAAAAAAGACCATCTGAAAACTGGCAGGCCAAATATGACGGCCCAACTCCGCACTATGATTCCATAGCCGAGAGTCTTTCGCA
>JAFYUA010000338.1 GCA_017549745.1 Clostridia bacterium
CTCTGTGTTCTTCACGCCGTCCCATATATTACCAAGACAGTATTTTTCGTCACCTACAAACTGATGGCAGGGATAAAGGTCACCCCAGGGTGTAACTGCCATATATTCCGTTCCTGAGCCGCAGCCCGATATTCTCTTATATATGCATGGGCCGCCCTCGAGGTCTATCATGTAGTGATAGAAGGTGAAAGGATTGCCCTCTTTTTTTCTTTTTAGCATAAGAGCTGCAAGCTTTTCGTATTGCTCAAAGATGATGGGCATATCCTCTTCGGTCAGCTCGCCCTCAGAGCCGGGTGCACACACAACGGGCTCCATACTGAGCTCTGTGAAACCAAGCTCAAGCATTTTTTCGATGTCCTTTAAAAAATCGGGGTTGGCATGGGTGAATGTGCCGCGCATGTAGTAGTTCTTGCCGCCGCGCTCTTTCACAAATTTCTGGAACTTGGGCACTATCTTTTCCCAGCTTCCCACGCCTGCATAGTCCACGCGGTAACGGTCGTGAATTTCTTTGCGGCCGTCGAGGCTGAGCACCACATTGCTCATCTCGCGGTTGGCAAATTCGATGACTTCATCGTCCACAAGCACGCCGTTGGTGGTGAGAGTGAAGCGGAAGTTTTTGCCCTTTTCTTTTTCGATGGAGCGTGCATATGCCACGAGCTGCTTCACCACATCCCAGTTCATAAGAGGCTCTCCGCCAAAGAAATCCACCTCAAGATTGGTGCGAGTGCCTGAGTTTTCTATGAGAAAATCAAGCGCGCGTTTGCCTGTTTCAAAGCTCATCACATCGCGTTCGCCGCCAAATTTGCCCTGGCTTGCAAAGCAATAGGCACAGCTTAAGTTGCAGGTGTGAGCCACATGCATGCAAAGAGCCTTCACCACTCCTGCGGTTTTGGCTTTGAGCTCGCCTGCCATTGGTTCAAAGGTGTCGGGCGCAAAGAGCACGCCATCGTCTTTGAGCTGGGTTATCTGGTCATAGCACTCGGCTATTTCCTCGCGTGAGGCATCGGCAGCATATTTACAGTATGCGGCTTCAATCACATCATCACGGTTTTTACCCTCGTACATTTCGATGATGTCATATGCAATATCGTCTACAATGTGCACTCCGCCTGAGCACACATCGAGCACAATGTTGTAGCCGCCAAGCTTATATTGATGTATCATTTGTATCACCTCTATAATGAAAAAGGCTGCCGCACCCTTTAGTGCGGCGGCCCCATCATTTGAAATAAAAATTATTTGTTTTCTGCTTTTTTCTCGCACTGCTGATTGGCAATACCGCAGCTTGTTTTGCAAGCTGACTGACAGGAAGTCTGGCATTCGCCGCAACCGCCGTTTTTAGCGCTGTTGCACAGGTTACGAGTTTTGATAGTTTTAATGTGTTTCATCACGATAACCTCCATGAATATCATATCATAATAATTGTCTTTATATAATATACCACTTTTTGGCGCCAAAGTCAAGGTGCATTTCTTATTTGTTTATAAGCTCGGGGTATTTTCGATCTATGAGAATTTCGGCATAGTCGCTTGTGTAGATGTCATAGTCCGACATCTTTTTGATTTTGCCAAAGCAGTGCACATACATAAATGCCACAAAGGCATAGAAGATAACTGTTGCCCATATGGTGCCCAGCGTGCAGCAATAGTCATATATTCCATGAGCAGCAATGGGGACTATGAGGCTCAGCACAATGCTTCTGACCGATGAAAACGGCGCCGCGGGCACTATGCTGTCCTGCGCCTGCAATGCCTGCTCCATGAGCTTTGCTTTGTCGGTAATGTGCCAGAAGCTATAGTGATATCCCATCATCACGCCAAAGAACATGTGCCCTGGCACAGAAAGCACCGCCCTTGCCAGAGCATTGCCCCAGCCGTATTGGGTCACATAGAACACATTTTCGATTGCCGCAAATCCGAGCGACACAAACACTGCATAGATGATGCCGTCAAAGAGCGAATCAAATTCCTCGCTGTTTTTGGTTGTCTGCACCAGCATCAGCCACTTGACGGCTTCTTCAATCAGTGCCACACCAAAGAAATATTTGATGAAGTTGTACACATAAAAGACTTTTTCGGTCATCACAACAGTGCCGTCTGCCATGGTGTGAGTGTGCGACTCAAATGCTGCATAGATGATATCGAGCACAAAGTCTTCAAGATATGCTGCCGCAAAGCTCACGAGAGCTCCGAGGGCAAAAAGCTGCAAAAGCAGCCCTATGGGTTCTTTTTCGACTCTGTCTTTGCGAAACACATACACACAGAGCCACACCGCGGGCACGAGCGCAGCGATGATTAATAACATGGTGTTTATATTCATATGAGTTTCCTTTCAGATTATCCAAACTCATGCTTTGATTGTAAGATAAATTATTGTTTATCAAATAATGCACTTCGCAGGTTTGGGTATGCTTTTTCTGCTTGGGCTTCGAAATAGCAATACTTGCTATTTCTGCAGAGTCGCTGCAAAAGCACACCCAAACCTTGCAATATGCGGAACTGGCGCAAAAGCTCTTGGATGTTCTTGGA
>JAFYUA010000339.1 GCA_017549745.1 Clostridia bacterium
GTGGCAATTGCCGCAATGAAAGCGGTTATCCCCGAAAACAAAGAGGACGACCAATGGTGAGCCTTGCCGAGTGCCTTGCAAAAGGTGTGGACATTTTAAGCGGCACTGACCTTGCAAGACTTGAGGCAGAAATCCTCTTGTGCCATGTGCTTGGGCGCGACAGGCTATACCTTGCAGTGCACAAGCACGACCCCATAGGAGCTGATGATGCAAGCCTATTTTTGCAACTTTGCCAAAGGCGCGCCAATGGCGAGCCGTCGGCATACATCACAGGCACCAGGGAATTTATGTCGCTCGAATTTGAAGTGAATCCGTCGGTGCTGATACCAAGGCCTGAGACGGAAATGCTTGCAGAGCTGATTTGCGACAAATACAAAGATAAAAACGCAAATATAATAGATATATGTACAGGCTCGGGCGCCATTGCGTGCTCTGTGGCGCACTACCTGCCCGATGCCCGCGTCACTGCGGTGGACATAAGCAAAGATGCTCTTGCCGTTGCAGAGCGCAACTGCCAAAGAACAGGAGTTGCCGACAGGGTGACCCTGATGCTCGCCGATGCGCTCGAGCCAATCAAAGCAGGCAAAATGTTTGACATTGCAGTTTCAAACCCACCCTACATTGAAACCGGCGTGATTGCCACGCTCGAGGTCGATGTGAAAGATTTTGAGCCAATGCTTGCTTTAGACGGCGGAGAAGACGGACTTATATTTTACCGCCAAATTGTTAACAATATAAAGAGCGTGCTAAGAGCGGGCGGCGAGCTTTATTTTGAAATAGGCTCAGACCAGGGCAGCGATGTGGCTCACATCATGAGCGCTCAATTTGAAAATGTAACTGTTATCAAAGACCTTGCAGGGCTTGACCGCATAGTGACGGGTCAGCTCAGGTAGGATTCAAAATAAAGGCACAAATCCTCAAAGCTATCGGCATAGATGCCGCGCTCGAGGGTGTGCACTTCGGCCTCACTCATGAGCATTGGCTGTGCGTTTTCGGAGCGGATAAGCTCCTTTTGCCCGCCGTGTACCCTGTAGGCACAAAGCATACTGCCCTCTAAGGCAAGGTAATATTCTTCGCTTTGGCTTATTTCAGACGCACTCTCGCTCTGCGTGCTTTGCGCGCTCTTTGGCGCGGCAGCTCTTGGGGCAGGAGAATCGGGCGAGCGCACATTGGTTATAGCAAAAGCGCTCACAATCACAACGCTTGCGCAGAGTGTGCCAAGTGCAATTTTGGAATATATATTCATAAAACATCACCACGACTATATTCTTGGTATCAAATTAGAAAAATATTCATCAGACAGTATTATTTCAATCGGAGATGATATCTATATGAAAAAGCTTGACAGCATCAGATCAAATCAAAATCAGCGTCAGACCAAAAATGACCAGAGAAAAGAAAGACGCCAAAAATCACTCAGGCGCCGCCCTAAAGCCTTCAGAGCATTTGTAATGACTCTCAAGGCACTCGCAGTGCTCTGTGTGCTCACAGCTCTTGGTCTTTTTGGGTGGGTTTATGCCCAGACGGACTTTGCCTTTGGCGATGATTTCAATTCTGTTGATTTGAGGCTGTCATCTACCATATATTGTCAGAACGAATACGGCGAATATGAAGAATATGAGCAGTTCAAATCGTCTGAAAAACGAATATGGGTGGACATAGAAAAAGTGCCGCAGGATTTGCAGGACGCATTTGTAGCAATCGAAGATCAGCGCTTTTACAGTCACAGCGGTGTGGACCTCAAGCGTACCATGGGTGCGGCAATCAATGTGTTTTTAAAAGGTGATTCGTCATATGGCGGCTCCACCATCACTCAGCAGCTCGTGAAGAACATCACGCAGGACAAAGAGCGCACAAGCGCCCGAAAGCTGCGCGAGATAACGAGGTCGATTGTGCTCGAAACCAAGATGGACAAAGCACAGATTCTTGAAATGTACATGAATTCCATATATCTGAGTCAGGGCGTGCATGGTGTGCAGGCGGCGTCGCATGTGTATTTTGGCAAGGATGTGAGCGAGCTTACACTGGCAGAGGCGGCATCTATTGCAGGTATCACCCAGTA
>JAFYUA010000340.1 GCA_017549745.1 Clostridia bacterium
AATGTGTGCAGACCATTGCCGCCACGCTGCCTGTGTGCTCGGTCAGGGGTGTGGCATATTCCACCTTCACCATCATCCACATAAAAGACAATGAATTTGCCGAAATCATACAATATGACAATCCTCATGTGATTGTCATAAGAAATGGCGAAAACTATGAATATCCCCGCGTGGAAATGAACATTGGCGGCAAAAAGCTTTATAAAACATCAATCCGACTTAAGGAAGATGACATTTTTGTGGCCATGAGTGACGGTTGTCCGCATGCGGGCATCGGCATGGCATACAATTTCGGCTGGAAAAGAGAAGACATCATAGCCTTTATGGAAACAATGGCAGTAAGCGGCTTCACCGCCAAGACTCTGTCTACCATTTTAGTAGATGAATGCAACAGACTCTATGGCGAAAAGCCCGGCGATGATGCGACTGCCTGCATTGTAAAAATACGAAAAAGAGAACCCATGAACATGCTCTTTGGCCCTCCTGCAAACCGTGACGATTGCGACAGAATGATGTCACTGTTTTTCTCCAAAGAGGGCAAGCACATAATATGCGGCGGCACCACATCTTCCATAGCGGCAAAGTATCTGGGCAAAAAGATTCAGGCAAGTCTTGATTTTGGTGATTCCGACATCCCCCCCATTGCAAAAATAGACGGAGTGGACCTTGTGACAGAGGGAGTCATCACAGTGAACCGAGTGCTGGAATATGCCAGAGATTATCTTGACAAAAACGAAAAGTATGAGCATTGGAACTTCAAGCGCGACGGAGCTTCGCTCATCTGTCAGCTTTTATTTGAAGAAGCCACCGACATCAACTTTTATGTGGGCAGAGCAGTGAATCCTGCCCATCAGAATCCTGACCTTCCCATCACATTCAACATCAAAATGAATCTGGTTGAGGAATTGTCAAAATGTCTCAGACAGATGGGCAAACGCATCAAGGTAAGTTATTTTTAGTGTCACAAAGGAGAAAATATTATGAGAAAATTTGACACAAAGGTGCAACACCTCAAATACAAAGTGCTCAGAGAAGTGGCGCGTCAGGCATGGAATGACACACTGCTCGAAAATGTGCTCGATATACCCGAAATGATAGTAAGCGGCAAAACCTCTACCATGCGCTGCTGTGTATATAAGGAAAGAGCCATTTTAGCTGAGCGCATAAAGCTTGCAATGGGTGCAGGCAAGGATGCGCACAGTGTGATAGAGGTCATAGACATAGCCTGCGACGAGTGCCCTGCCGCGGGATACGAGGTGACCGATTCGTGCAGGGGTTGTCTGGCTCACCGCTGCGAAGATGTGTGCAAAAAAGGGGCTATATCCTTTGACCACAACCATGTTGCCCACATAGACAAATCAAAATGTGTGGAGTGCGGAATGTGCGCCAAGGTGTGTCCTTATTCGGCAATTGTCAACCGAAAACGCCCCTGCCAGGTTGCATGCAAAGTCAAAGCCATCTCTATCAACGAAGACAACGCAGCATCAATCGACCGCGACAAGTGCATAAGCTGCGGAGCGTGTGTGTATCAGTGCCCGTTTGGAGCAATCACCGACAAATCATATATTCTCAATGTCATCGACATCATCAAAAAAAGCGAAAACAATCAAAAAAACAAGGTGTATGCAATGGTAGCACCATCTATATCCAGCCAGTTTACCTATGCAAAACTCGGTCAGGTGATAACAGGGCTCAAAAAGCTCGGCTTTTTCACAGTGATAGAGGCAGCTCTCGGAGCAGACATGGTAGCCAGGGAGGAGTCAAAAGAGCTTAGCGAAAAAGGTTTTCTCACAAGCTCATGCTGCCCTGCGTTTGTGGCATATATCAAATCGGAATTTCCTGACCTTTTGCCCTTGGTGTCACACAATCCTTCACCTATGGCAGCTTTGGCAAAATATATCAAAAAGACCAACGAAGATGCCAAGGTTGTGTTCATAGGTCCTTGCACTGCCAAAAAAGCCGAAGCACAGCTTGACGAAGTGAAACCATATGTTGATGCGGTGCTCACCTTTGAAGAACTGCAGGCTCTTTTTGACAGCCGCGATATCGACATCACTGCACTTGAAGAGGATGTGCTCGACAATGCCTCATATTTTGGCAGAATCTTTGCCCGTTCGGGGGGCCTTAGCGATGCAGTGGCTCAGGGACTAAAGGAACAGGGCATAAGCTTTGAGCTCAAAGCAGCTGCGTGCGACGGCATCGAAGAATGCAGGCTTGCTCTTTTGAAAAAGAGGAAAAATGTGCTCGATGCCAACTTCATCGAGGGCATGGCTTGCATTGGCGGGTGCATCGGCGGAGCAGGATGCCTGACTCATGGCGAAAAAAACAAAGCCGAAGTCGATAAATATGGCAGAGAAGCTTTGGAAAAAACAATCGGTGATGCAGTGTCATTGCTGAAATAATATAAAGCGAAATATCGTAATGCGAACTTATTATAAATTATTGTTTAGTTGCATACTGCCTGCAAAAGCTCTTGGACATTCTTTTCGAAAACTGGCTTCGGCTTCGCCTGCAGAGGTTTTCTCCAAGAACATCCAAGAGCTTTTGCGCCAGTTGTGCATATTGCAAGGTTTGGGTGTGCTTTATTCGATAAACAATAAATTATAACATTTCAATCAGAACAAACAGAAAAAGACCGCCGCGGCGGTCTTTTTTGTGTCAATATTCTTTCCAGTTGTTTGTCTTATCCACAGTGATATATTTTACAATGTCAAAATTATCTTTTATTTTTTCAAATTTCTCTGCTCCCATCACAAAAATTGCAGTGGAGAGCATGTCGGCTTCAAATGACGATTTGCCTATCACCGACACACTGATGAGCCCCTCATCGGCGCAGTAGCCCGTCTTTGGATTTATGATGTGGTGATATATCCTGCCGCCCGATTCAAAATATCGCTCATATGACCCCGATGTAACGCACGAAAGGTCCGATAGCTCCTCTGCCTTGAAATATTCGCCCCTCTGCCCGCCCGGGTCCTGCAGACCTATGCGCCATGGAGTGCCTTTTTCGGAACTTCCCATTGCATACACATTGCCCCCAAGGTCGAGAATGGCATCTTTTATGCCATGGTCTCTTATCACCTTCACCGCGCAATCTGCCGCATATCCCTTTGCAGCTCCGCCAAGGTCGAGCATCATGCCCTCTGCACCAAGGCGCACAGTGCCATCAGATAGCTCCACCTTTGTCCAGTCCACCTTTGATTTTGCCTCGGCTATGGCGTCAGGGGAGGGCACAGATGGGTTTTCTGCCTTTATGTTCCACAAATCCACCAGTGGTTTTATGGTGATGTCAAAGGCGCCGTCTGTGAGAGCGCATATTCTGAGTGCTTCTTTGAGCACGCTCATCACCTCAGCCGATGACTTCACGGGTGCAGAGTGGGCATTGTGGTTAATGTTGTAGATTTCACTCGTTTCAATATATGGGCTGAAGATGGCCTCAATTCTTTTTATCTCATCAATGGCGGCATTTGCTGCCTCGTCGCTGCCCTCGCCATAGCATGTCACCGACACTATGGTGTCAAGCAAAAGCGCCGTCTGGGTGCTTTTTTCAACCTTGCCGCATGAGCAAAGACTCATGCAAAGAGCCGTCAAAACAGTGAGTGCCACGATTTTTGTTTTCATAAAATCACTCTCTTTCAGCTATATTTTAACACAAAAAGAGAATTTGAGCAATATACATAAATTTTTTCTTGATTTTATGCACATTTCATTATATAATATTGTAAAAGGAGAGTGATATTATGAAATTAGTTCTTGCAATAGTAAATGACGAAGATGGCAACAAAGTATTGGGTGCTCTTTCCAAAGAAGGCTTCAGCGTAACCAAGCTTGCCACCACAGGCGGTTTTCTTAAGGCGGGAAACATGACACTTCTCTCCGGTGTAGAAGATGACCAGGTTCAGACGGTTATAGACATCATCAGGAGCAAGAGTCAGCGCAGAACACAAATCACTGCATCTCCTATGCCAATGGGTGCTTCGGCTTCCTTTACCCCATATCCGATAGAGGTTCAGGTTGGCGGTGCTACCATCTTTGTTCTCGATGTAGACAGATTTGAAAAGGTATAATGCATAATGCTTAGTGCGCAGCAGCAAAAAATAGTATCACATTTCAAGGGTGCCTTGGCGTCAGATACTTTAAGACATGCATATATTATCTCCGGAAGCTCCGGAGTGGGCAAAAAGAGGGCGGCAGATGAGCTGCAGCTCCTTTTTGCTTGCAATGAAGGCACAGGTTGCGGCAATTGCACAGGCTGCAAAAGCGCAAAGCTTGGCGCCAACAGTGACATAATAAGGCTTTCGCTGGGTGAGAAAAATGTGTATGAAATAGCCCGCATAAGAGAGCTCATCAAAAAAGTTCACGAAAAACCCAAGGGCAAACACAAGCTCATCATCATAGAAGATGCCCACTGCCTGGGGCAGATATGCCAAAATGCACTTTTGAAGCTCATCGAAGAGCCACCCGGGTATGCAGTGTTTGTTCTTCTTTGTGACAATCTTTTCACCATCTTGCCCACTGTGCTCTCGCGAGTGATGACCATCGAGATGCAACCGTGGAAAAAGAAAGAGCTTGAAGCCATATGTCCGCTTGATTTATCAAAGAGCTACCTATATGACCTTGCCGAGGGCAATGTGGGCACTTTGCTTTCTATTGCGTCAGACTCAGAGCTTTCCAAAGTGAGAGACACTGCCATAGATTCCTTTGTGCGCCTTGCTTCATCATCACCCTACGGCGTGTATGATGCTTTAGATGAGTGGCTTGTAAATAAAGAAAGATTAAAAGACATGCTTGGTGCTCTCGCGCTTTTTTTGGCAGATGTGCTCCTTGTGTCACTTGGGCGCAAAGATGATGTCGTCGGCACCGACAAAATAAGAGAATGTGAAGCAATTGCGGCGCGTTTGTCACCCAAAGCCGCACTCAAGCTCACAGAGCTTGCAGGCTCACAGACAGAGCGCATTGGGCGAAACGAAAATCTATCCATGGCACTACTGACCATGTTTATGAAAATCAAAGAAATTATCACATAGTTGCATGGCCAAGCTATTGCCCTGCAAAAGGAGGAAATAAATGTTTGAAGTTACGGGAATAAGGTTCAAAAGGGTTGGCAAAATATATTATTTTGACCCCGGCGACCTTGTTTTGAAATCCGGTGACCATGTTATAGTGGAGACCTCACGCGGAATAGAATACGGCACAGTGGTAATTGCAAAAAAGAGCGTTACCGATGATGAAATAGTGCCCCCCTTAAAAAAAATCATCCGCATTGCAAATGCCGATGATGACAAAGCCATTGCCAAAAACAAAGAAATGGAAAAAGAGGCTTTCAGGCTTTGTCAGGAAAAAATAAGAAAGCACAATCTTGAAATGAAGCTCATCGATGTGGAATACACCTTTGACCACAACAAGGTTTTGTTTTATTTCACTGCCGACGGCAGAGTGGATTTCAGAGAGCTTGTGCGCGATTTGGCAGGCGTGTTCAAAACACGCATCGAGCTTCGCCAGATAGGCGTGCGCGACGAATCCAAGATGATGGGCGGCCTCGGCATATGCGGCAGGCAGCTTTGCTGCAATTTGTTTTTGAGTGATTTTGTGCCTGTGTCCATTAAGATGGCAAAGGAGCAGAATTTGTCGCTCAATCCCACCAAGATTTCGGGCACCTGCGGCAGACTCATGTGCTGCTTAAAGCATGAGCAGGAAGCATATGAATCCATCATAAAATCCACCCCACCTGTGGGCTCACTTGTAAAGACTCCCGACGGCAAGGGTCAGGTGACGGCTGTGGCACTTCTAAAGGGCATCATCACCGTGGCTGTGGAAAAGGGTGACGAAAAAGAGCTCAAGGAATACAAGGTAGACGAGCTCAAAATCCTCAAAAAAGCTTTTGTCAAAAAAGATGATGATGTTGACATGGCAGAACTCAAGAAACTTGAAAAAGATTGATAAAACACTTGATTTTTTAATCATTTGTTGTTATAATTACAAATAGCGTAGAAAAGAGAATTTCTACTCAATCTAAGGAGGTGTATCCCCGATGGCATATGTAATTACAGATGATTGCATCAGCTGTGGTGCTTGCGAAGCAGAATGCCCCGTTTCAGCTATTTCTGAAGGCGATGGCAAATATGTTATCAACGCAGACGAATGTCTCGATTGCGGTGCATGTGCAGGCGCTTGCCCTGTTGGTGCTACCGTTCAGGAATAATCCAAAAAAAACCCCGGGGACTATCCGGGGTTTTTCTTGTAATGGAGAAACTTATGATACGAACAGAAGATTTAGGAATTAACGGACTCAAAATAATGCAGGATTCAGACCTTTTCTGCTTTGGCACCGATAGCGTCATGCTCTCTGATTTTGCAAGAGCCAAACGGTCAGACACAGTGGTTGACCTTTGCACAGGAAATGGCATCATACCTGTGCTTCTGAGTGCCAAAACAAATGCCAAAAAGATTTGGGGCATTGAGCTGCAAAGGGTTTCGTTTGAGCTTGCGCAAAAAAACATTGAAATAAATGGTCTTGGCGAGCGTTTGGAGTTCATTTGTGATGACATTGCCAACTGCCTTAGTCATTTTGCCCAAGGGTCGGTAGATGTGGTCACCTGCAATCCGCCATATATGAGCGCGTCGGCAGGTTTTCAGAATCCCGACGAGCCAAAGGCGATAGCCCGTCATGAAATATGCACCAATCTAAAAGGTGTGGTTGAAGCGGCAGAGAGCATTTTAAAATTCGGCGGTCATTTCTATATGGTGCACAGAGCCGACAGGCTTTGTGACATCATATGGGAGCTCAGGCAAAAAAAGCTCGAGCCCAAGCGCATCCGCTTTGTTGCCCCATCTCCCGAAAAGGAGCCCAAGCTCGTGCTTGTGGAGGCAATGAAGGGAGCCGCCCCATCACTCAAGCTCGAACCCACTGCATTTGTAAACATATAGGGGGAAGACAAAATGACAAAAGGAACTTTATATCTTTGTGCCACTCCCATAGGCAATCTTGATGACATCACTGTGAGGTGCCTGAACACTCTGAGGGAGTGTGACCTCATTGCATGTGAGGACACGCGCCACTCTCTCAAGCTTCTCAATCATTTCGACATTCACAAACCCCTCACCAGCTATTTTGAACACAACAAAAAAGAAAAAGGCGAGTATATAATATCTGAGATTTTGTCGGGCAAAAATGTTGCCCTCATCACCGATGCAGGCACTCCCGCAATCTCTGACCCCGGCGAAGAGCTCGTGGCTCAGTGCATTGAAAATAACATAAGAGTTGTGCCTGTGCCCGGTGCAGTGGCGCTCATAAACGCACTCATCATCTCAGGGCAGAGCACAGGGCGCTTTGCTTTTGAGGGTTTTTTG
>JAFYUA010000341.1 GCA_017549745.1 Clostridia bacterium
GAGGATGTGTGTAAAACCAAAATCCTCGCCTACTTGAAAAGCGGCGATATAACGGGAAAGGCTCATAAGAATTTTGTGGATGCTATAACCATGAGAGAAATAAATGCAGTGCCATTTTTGTATTCAGACGGAGAATACGAATGGAGCGCAGAGGAAATATATTATGTAGAGAAATATAATCTCACACTCAGCAAAGAATTTTTGCTTAAAATAGGCATAGACGGCAAAGAAAAACACCGACGGCGAAACCGCTACAGTGATGAATGGATGTAAAAAACAGGTTGCAAATTGCAACCTGTTTTTTCATTCGGTTTTGGCAGAAACGGGTTTTATCCACTTGCGGCTTACAAAATGCTTTATGCACATGATTGATTTTGGCACATCTTCAACCAGATAGCAAAGAAGAAAAACCACAGGGAACGGCAGTTTTAACCAAAATGCTGCTGCAAAAGCAGACGGAATGGCAAGACACCACAAGCATATGAGGTCATATTTGGCTCCTGTGACAGAATCACCGCCCGAGCGAAAGACTGCACAGACCAGGGTGTAGGGAATATTGCGAAAGCCAAGCTCAAGAGCATAGATGGTGATGAGCGTGCCGGCAATGGCAACGGTGGTGTGAGTGATATTACCACTCATATTGAAAAGATATATCACATTTTCTTTAAAAATTATGGCAAAAGCTCCTATGCACACGCTTATCAAAGGCACTGTGACCACAAGGCGCTTTGCACTGCGGTATGCCTTGTCGAGCATGCCCTCACCTATTGTTTTGCCCACAATAACGGCTCCGCCGTCATTGAGACCGATGAACAAAATGAGGCATAGGCTCTCCACAGTGCGAAGGATAGTGCAGGCGGCATAGTTTTCATAGCCAGTGTTGGCAAAAATTGCATTGGTGCACACTGTGCCAAATCCCCACATAAACTCATTGAGCACAACAGGAAATGCACGCGACATAAAGCGCTTGAAATCAGAAAAATCAAAGCAAAAAAGGGTCTTTAGCGGAATGATTATCATATTTTTCTGATAAAGAGACACACATATCAAAACGAGGTAACCTATCCACGCCGAAACAGCAGTGGCAACCGCGGCACCTCTTATGCCCATGGCAGGCAAGCCAAGCTTGCCGAAAATGAGGGCATAGTCGAGCACAATGTTGCAAAAAACCGAAATGCAAGACACAAACATCGGAAGCTTGACCTTTTCGGTAGAGCGAAGCACAGTGCCCTGAATAGAGGTCATGACCGTGGCGGGATATGACCATGCAACGGCAGAAAGATAGACCGAACCTGCATTTACAACATCGGCATTTCGATTGAACGCCGAGATAATCTGCGGTGAAAAAAGCATTGCTCCTGCTGCAAAAAGCACCGACACAGCCAGGGCTGTGACAAAAGCCACAGAGTAAATACGGCGGATATCATCAAGCCGCCTTGCTCCCCAATATTGGGCAATAAAGAGCGCTGCACCTGAGCATAGACCAAAGCTTATCATGTTCATGAGCCAGTTCCACTGAGTAGCCATGCCCGATGCCGACAAAACCACATCACCGAGCTGACTCATAAACAGGGTGTCAATAAAGGTGAGCGAATTGACCAACAGGTGCTGAAACGCAATCGGCAGAGCGAGCCTCAAAAGAAGCTGCCAGAATTCTTTTCTTTCATTTTTGATTGTTTCCATATTATGTAAATTCCTTTTTATATTTCTTTTCTTATTATATCATCATATGAGCTTCAGTGTCAAACATAAATGCATAATTCATAGCATTTGGGCAAACTAAAGAAAAGGAATGATGTCTATGATTAATATAGCTTTTTTTGACACAAAACCATATGACAAAATTTGGTTTGACAAATGCAGCGAAAAGCACGATATGAAAATCAAATATTACGAAAGTAAGCTCACCCCCGACACTGCCGTGATGGCAAAAGGGAGCGATGCAGTGTGCGCGTTTGTAAACGACACCATAGACAAAGAGGTTATTGACACACTCTACAACGATGGCATTCGCTTCATTGCAATGAGGTGCGCAGGCTACAACAACATTGACTTTAGCGCGGCATATGGCAAAATCCATATAGCAAGAGTGCCTGCATATTCCCCATATGCAGTTGCAGAGCATGGAATAGGCATGCTTCTTTGCCTCAACCGCAAGCTTCACAAGGCATATATACGCACAAGAGATTTTAATTTTTCACTTAGCGGAATGACAGGCTTTGACCTCTATGGCAAAACTGTGGGCATCGTGGGCACTGGGAAAATCGGCAGAGTGTTTGCAGATATCTGCAGGGGATTTGGCATGAAAATCATAGCTTACGACCCATATCCGTCGGACGAGAGCCTTGAGTATGTAAGCTTTGATGAAATCTGCAAAAGGGCAGATATTATCTCGCTCCACTGCCCTCTCACCAAGGAAAACAAGCACCTTATTAACGAAGATGCCATTTCCCAAATGAAAGACAGTGTGTGCATAATAAACACCTCAAGAGGTGCTCTCATTGACAGTGATGCACTTATCGATGGGCTAAAATCAGGCAAAATAGGCAACGCAGCGCTTGATGTGTACGAAGAAGAGGGCGATTTGTTTTTTGAGGATATGTCTGCCGTTACTGACAGAGACGAAAAGCTTGCGATGCTGCTTTCTATGCCGAATGTGATAATAACATCGCATCAGGCATTTTTGACCAACGAAGCACTGGAAAATATTGCCGACGTGACAATAGAAAATGTGCAAAGGTTTTTTGACGGAAAAGAGCTTGAAAATGAAATATGCTATAAATGCCTAAAAAATGAATGTGACAAAAAGAAAAACGGAAAGTGTTTTTGAGCGCATAAAAACATTTTGCAAAGGGCAATATAATAGAGGAACGGAGGTTGAATTATATGAATTGTAATGCAAACAAATCTATTGGTTGTACAGTAAAACAGTGTGCTTATCATTGCGGCAACGAAAATTACTGCTCGCTTGATAAAATTAATGTGGGAACCCATGAAGCCAACCCCACAGAGGTTAAATGCACAGACTGTGAATCTTTCAGACCCAGTTCAAAATAAGCCAAACTCATTTTTGAACGAATTTGCCTATAGACCTTTTGCGGTCTGACCTTCCTTAGTGAGCAGGCTTTTCAAAATGCTGATTGTATTTTGAAAAGCCTGTTTTATTATAGACTTTTTGGATTTTTTTGAAAAAATGTCTTGCATTATTTTTGTTTTTGTGGTATTATATTTAAGTCAATTTAATATTCGCCGGTGTGATGGAATTGGCAGACGTGCGAGACTCAAAATCTCGTGGTAGCAATACCGTGTCGGTTCGACCCCGACCACCGGCATCAAAACAAAAAAATCCTATCTTATGATAGGATTTTTTGTTTTGTAATATATTAAACCGAAAAGGGGAAACCTTATAATAAAAAAAGAAAGAGATGTAGGAATTATGATTGAACAAGATACTGTAAAACTACTCAGAGAATGTGATGCAGGAGTCAAGATGGGAGTAAGCTCCATTGAAGATGTGATTGATTATGTAAAAAGCGAAGACTTAAAAGACAAACTAACAAAGTGCAAGCGTGAACACGACAAGCTTGACTCTGAAATCCAAAGTCTTCTCGATGATTACCACGATGACGGCAAAGAACCCGCCGCAATGGCAAAGGGAATGTCGTGGATGAAAACAAACATTAAGCTTGCGATGAATGAATCTGACGCCACTGTTGCAGACCTCATGACCGACGGATGCAACATGGGAGTGAAATCGCTAAACAAATATCTCAACAAATATGAAGCTGCCGACGAGGTGTCAAAGGATATCACAAAACGGCTGATAAATCTTGAAGAAAAGCTTGCGATTGATATGAGAATGCATTTATAAAAGCAAAAACAGCTATTGCATATGCAATAGCTGTTTTTTATAATAGCGTTAATTATTTAATGATAGAAGATACAACGCCGGAACCAACAGTTCTGCCACCTTCACGGATAGCGAATCTGAGGCCTTCTTCGATAGCGATAGGAGTGATGAGCTCAACTTCCATTGTTACGTTATCGCCAGGCATGCACATTTCAACGCCTTCAGGAAGCTTGATTACGCCAGTAACGTCAGTTGTTCTGAAGAAGAACTGAGGTCTGTAGTTGTTGAAGAA
>JAFYUA010000342.1 GCA_017549745.1 Clostridia bacterium
ATATTTTTGTATGATTATATTCCTTTGTAAAGTTAACAAAGATATTGCAAACAAATGAACAAAAAATACGTTATTTTATTGTCGGTGGTGCTTTTTGTCGTTTTTGGGCAGTTACTACAGGGCGTATGAGACGTCGAGGAGAAGCGATGAAGATGACGTGTGCAGTTTACCGTACGACACTCCCAGTTTCACCTTATTTATATGCAATCCGGCTCCGGCTGTGAATCCGTCCCACTTGCTGCCGTCAACCGACAGCTCCTTGCCGGTGCGGAAATTGTATCCGAGAGAAAGATTGAAGTTCTGTCCTATAAGGAAATCCGCTCCCAATACTATGTGCTTGAACAGCATGTCGCCGAATGAGTCCTCGCTTCCATCGGCATTGTAGAAGTCTTCCTTGCTCCATCTGTTCAGGTTCACTAGTGTAGCCGACAGCAGTATGGGCGCGTGTGACAGCCTCTTTGTTATACCCGCCTGTATGTCCAGCGGCATCCTCTCGTTCTTCTCTTCAAACGCCTTGACCTGGCCGCCGAGGTTCTTTATGGCGAATGACAGCGATAACTCGTTGTCGGGGTTGTAGTAGTTGACTCCAAGGTCCACTCCCAAGGCTATTGAACTCATGCTCTCATATTTGGAGTAGATGAACTTTGCGGTGACGCCTCCGCTCCAATAGTCGCTGAGCAGGTAACTGTACAGCAGTCCGAACTCCATGTCCTTGGCGCTGAAAGAGCCGGTGTAGATATTGTCCTCGGTGTATCCGTCGAAATCGCCGTGGTCAATGTATCGTGCCGACAGCGCTGCTGTTGAGCGTTCGCTGAATGCCTTGCCGAGTATATGACGCGCCTAAGTGGATTCGAACCACTGGCCTAACGCTTAGGAGGCGTTCGCTCTATCCTGCTGAGCTATAGGCGCATAATTTGTAAATCCATAAGGCACTGTGTTTTGAGCACTTAGATATGATACATCAAAATTGCATTTTTGTCAATAGAATTTGGCAAAAAAAATAAATAAATTTACCAATGTACTTATCAGACATTTTGGCACAATACACAAACTGAGAAAAAAACCTGCCTTGACTAACTTCGATAAATATGTTAAAATCTATTATATAATGTTTTTCGGGAGGTGTATGGTCCGAGTGGCCTATGTTATGGAAAACAAAATACTTGTTGTTGATGACGAAAAGCCTATCGTTGATATACTCAAACTTAACCTTGAAAAAAACGGCTACAAAGTAATCTGCGCTCACGATGGTGAGACAGCTGCCGAGATGGCACTCTCTCAGGAGCCTGACCTTATTTTGCTTGATGTAATGCTTCCTAAAATGGATGGATTCACCGTGTGCAAAAAGGTGCGCGAAAAATCCTCTGTGCCGATTATAATGCTCACTGCTCGTGAAGAAGAGGTGGACAAGGTGCTTGGCCTTGAGCTTGGAGCCGATGACTACATGACAAAGCCGTTCAGCTTAAGGGAGCTCATGGCAAGAGTCAAAGCCAACCTGCGCCGCACTCAGATTGCTCATCAGGCAGATTCTTCAGGTGAACTTCTTGATTTTGGTGATTTGATTATCGACATAGAAAAATACGAAGTTCGCAAGCGTGACAAAGCCGTTTCTCTCACATATCGTGAGTTTGAGCTGCTCAAATTTCTCGCCACACGCAAAGGCAGAATTTTTAGCCGTGAGCAGCTTCTCAACAAAGTGTGGGACTATGAATTTTATGGCGATGTGCGCACTGTCGATGTTACCATTCGTCGTCTGCGCGAAAAAATCGAAGACAATCCCAGTCTGCCCGCTTACATCATAACCAAGCGCGGAGTAGGATATTATTTTGGAGCATAATTTATGTTTAAAAGTATCAGTCTGAAGATTGGTGCGATGTTTGTCCTTTTGACCATATCTGTAATTATTCTCATAGGCACATTTATGACAGACACCACCGACCAATATTATCACGATGAATTTTACAAGGTGAATGCGGCAGTGTTTACCGAGGAATATGTCGACACGCTGTGTTCCAGCATGCAAGGGGAGAGCGGCGTTCAGAGCGTATATGACAGTGTGAGCGCCCATTATGTTCAATTGGGCATTGACTCTTTCCGCGAGTGTTATATTCTTGACGGCAAAAACGGTAAGGCTTTCGATAGCTTTGCTTCCAACAAAGAGCTCGCATCATCTTTGGAGCTTTCTCCAAACATCATCAGTGCCATGAGTGGCACAGTTGGTGATGCGGTCAACTCGTCATATAGCTATATGGACTACGCTGTCCCGCTTATGGTTGGCGATGCAGTAAGCTATATTATATATATTAAGGATACCAAAGAAGAAAGTAACACCGTTCTCAGAAATGTATTCACTATAATCATTCAGGCTTTGCTTCTTGGTATTGCAATTTCTTTGATTTTTGCTATTTTGCTCTCTGTTACCATTATTTCCCCCATAAAGTCCCTTACCCAAAAATCAAAGCGAATGGCGTCAGGTGATTTTGATTATACTATCGATGTTAAATCTCCTGACGAAATTGGTCAGCTCACAGACACATTCAACTACATGGCCACCGAGCTCAAGACTACTCTCGGTGCAATTCAAAGTGAAAAAGAAAAGGTTGAAACCATTGTGCAATATATGTCCGATGGTGTTCTGGCTTTTGATATGAGTGGCAGTATAATTCACATCAACCCTGCTGCCAAGCTTCTTTTGGGCATTTCTGACGATAGCGAACCTTCGTTTGAAGATGTGTTTGACACCTCCGAAATAAGCCTCGGTCAGATTTTGTACTTCAAGCATTTTGAAACAGTTGAGCGTGTTATCAAAAGGGAGGGCAGAGAAATCAGTGCATATTTTGCCCCGTTCAAAACCGATGATAAATCGGGTGGTATAGTGGTTGTTCTCCGTGATATCACAGAGCGCGAAAAGCTCGACAAATCCCGAAGAGATTTTGTTGCAAATGTTTCTCATGAGCTCAGAACTCCTCTCACCACTGTAAAAAGCTATACCGAGACATTGCAGGACTCTGTGTCAGATGGCAGCTTTGACAAAGACATGTTCAACTCATTTCTGGGCGTTATCAATAGTGAAACGGATCGCATGACCCGCCTTGTAAAAGACCTGCTTCTTTTGTCGAGCCTTGACCATAGTATGAAAGACATGCCCATGGATGATTTTGACATTGGTCTGCTCACTCAGAATATTGTTTCAAAGCTCACTCACAGTGCTAATGATAAAAAACAAACTTTGATATATGAACCTACCAATCAATTGCCACTCATACATGGCAATATAGACCGTCTTGAACAGGTGATAACCAATGTAATAACCAATGCCATCAAGTACACGCCTCAAAACGGTCAGATTCTTGTTTCGACAGTGTTTATATTTG
>JAFYUA010000343.1 GCA_017549745.1 Clostridia bacterium
GCAATGCTTGCGGTAAGCAGGCACTCACCACCTGCATGGGCTTTGGCTGCAATGCCGCCGCGGTCACAGGCGCCAGAATCATCGATTCACCCAGAGAAAGGCTCATTGCCATCATAACCAATGCTTTCATTCCTTGCAATGGTCGTTTTCCGTCTCTCATCTGTCTGATTTGTGTGTTTCTCACGGCAAGTCAATCGCCAAACATTGGCTCTGCACTTTTGTTGTCACTTTTGGTTGTAATAAGTGTGCTTGCATCAATGCTTGCTTCGTGGACACTTTCCAAAACTCTTTTAAAAGGTGTGCCCACTTCTTTTGCGCTTGAGCTGCCGCCTTTTCGCCGTCCGCAAATAGGGCAGATTCTCGTTCGTTCACTTCTCAATCGCACAATTTTTGTGCTTTTTCGTGCAGCGGTTGTAGCTTTTCCGTCGGGCATAATAATATGGCTTTTTTCAAATGTCACAGTGGGCGGAGTGCCTCTTGTTCAATATCTCATAAGCTTTATTGACCCGCTTGGCAAAGTTATGGGGCTCGATGGCACCATACTTTCGGCTTTTCTTTTGGGTATCCCTGCCAATGAGATCATATTGCCCATAGCTCTTATGATGTATACATCAGGCGGTGTTCTCACATCCACCGAGAGCTTTGCATCGATTGGTTCAATCCTTGGTGCCAACGGTTGGACCATCACCACTGCAATATGCGCGGTTGTTTTTATCCTTATGCACTGGCCATGTTCCACCACGCTCATGACCATCCAAAAAGAAAGCGGCAGCTTCAAATGGACCATGGTTTCGTTTCTTTTGCCCACATTATTTGGCATTGCAACATGTATTGCCATAAATCTTATTTCAAAACTATTTATTTTATAGGTGTGAAAGGACCGCTTGTCGGTCCTTTTGTGCTATTTGTATAATTTTTTAATTTCCAATTTGCGGGTCGGGCATAATTTGTCCAAAAACTGAATATTTTTAAAGGTAAGACTTGACAAAAAGTGAGAGTTATGTTAAACTAACTCCAAGATAGTTAGTTATAACTAATTGCATGAACAGAGGGATTATTATGAATTTGATGCAAGCTATTGAAGAAAAAGAATATATTATAAAGCAAATCGATACCGACGATGAAGAACTTGATGCTTTTCTCTTTTCACTTGGTTGCTACAGTGGTGAGAGCATCACAGTTATATCCCATCTCAAAGGTGGTTGTATCGTATCCATCAAAGATAGTCGATACAACATAGATAAAGAGCTTGCACAAGCTATAATAATTTGACAATATTGCGACCTTGCCTTATGTGCAGGTCGATATGTTTTGATTGGTGGTTAGTTCTTGCTAACCACCAATCCGATTAAATACATAGCGGGAGGAAACAAAATGAGAATTGCGTTGGCAGGCAATCCAAACAGTGGCAAAACCACAATGTTTAATGCGCTCACTGGCAGAAATGAGCGTGTTGGCAACTGGGCTGGTGTTACTGTTGATAAGAAAGAGGCTCTTATTAAAAAAATCTTTTGTAATGGGGTAGATGAGATTGTAGCTGTAGATCTGCCCGGAGCATATTCTATGTCTCCGTTCACTTCGGAAGAAAGCGTCACAAGCAGTTATGTCAAAAACGAAAATCCTGATGTTATCATCAATATAGTTGATGCAACCAATCTCAGCCGTAGTTTGTTTTTTACAACGCAGCTACTCGAACTCGAAATCCCCGTTGTGGTTGCTCTCAACAAGAGTGATATCAACGAAAAGAAAAAAACGGTAATCAATGCCGGCATTTTATCAGACAAGCTCGGTTGTCCTGTTGTGGAAACAGTTTCTATCAACAACGGTGACAATGGTCTCAGCCGCCTTATAGAGGTTGCGGCAAATAGTGTAGGTAAGACACAGACCTCCCCATACAGGCAGGGTGATGTGGATTTATCAAGCAAAGCTGCTGCAGAAGCTGCCGACAGAGAACGATTTGCATTTGTTAATTCAATCGTTGCTACAGTTGAAACCCGCAAGGTTATGACAAACAAGAAAAATGCTCAGGACAAAATCGATGCAGTTCTTACCAACAAATGGGTGGGTCTCCCCATCTTTGCAGTGGTTATGTGGTTTGTATTTTGGGTGTCACAGGCTTGGCTCGGTCCTTGGCTTGCCGACTCTGTCCTTTGTCCGGTCATAGATAGCTTTGGTGAGATAGTTGCAGGGTGGATGACTCATACAAGCCCCATTTTACAAACTCTCGTTGTTGATGGTATTGTTGGTGGTGTAAGTGCAGTAATAGGCTTCTTGCCTCTTGTAATGGTCATGTATTTTCTCATTGCACTTCTCGAAGATTGCGGCTACATGGCGCGTGCAACAGTGGTTCTTGACCCCATTTTCAAAAGGGTTGGTCTCTCAGGCAAGTCAGTGATTCCATTCGTCATTGGCACAGGCTGCGCCATCCCTGGCATCATGGCTTGCCGCACAATTCGCAACGAAAGAGAACGCCGAGCCACTGCAATGCTTGCTCCATTTATGCCCTGTGGTGCCAAGCTTCCCGTTATTGCTCTTTTTGCAGGAGCATTCTTTGGCGACAATGCATGGGTGGGCACTTCTATGTATTTTGTGGGCATTATTATTATTTTCATTGGTGCACTTTTAGTCAATAAAATTGCAGGCCACAAAAACAGAAAATCATTTTTCATCATTGAACTTCCCGAGTATAAGATACCCAGCATTTGGAACGCGGTAAAATCCATGTGTTCGCGTGGCTGGGCATACATAGTAAAAGCTGCCACAATCATTCTTGTGTGCAATGCGGCAGTCACAATCATGCAGGGTTATGGTTGGAATTTTCAACCTGCTGCCGATGCCAATGCTTCAATTCTCGCTTCTATTGCAAATCCCATAGCCATTCTCTTGATTCCTCTCGGTTTTGGTGTGTGGCAGATGGCTGCTGCTGCAGTTACAGGATTAATTGCCAAAGAAAATGTTGTAGGTACTCTGGCATCTGTGTACGCCATTTCCAACTTTATCGATGTTGAAGAACTCGCCATCGTTGAGGGCAGTGCTCAGGGCGTGGCAGAGGTTCTCGGTTTGACTGCTCCGGCAGCACTGGCTTGCCTTATGTTCAATCTTTTCACTCCGCCGTGTTTTGCAGCAATCGGAGCTATGAATTCCGAAATCAAGAGCAAAAAGTGGATGCTTGGAGGCTTAGCTCTCCAGCTTGGCACCGGATATACAATAGCATTTATTGTTTATCAAGTCGGCACGCTTATTTCTGAAGGCAGCTTCGGCACAGGCTTTATCCCCGGTCTTGTTGCAGTTGCTCTCATGGTTCTGACGGTAGTATATCTTATTGCAAAATCAAACAGTGAACTAAAAAGAAAACAAATCAAAAGTAAGGGGCATTGATATGGCAGATGTAATAGCTGTTGCAGCAATAGTGGTCGTAGTCGGTGCAGCTCTTTGGTATATAATAAAGTCCAAAAAAAATGGAGTCAAATGCATCGGTTGTCCTCATGCAGGCAAATGCAGCAAATGTATAAGTGAAGATTAAAAAATCCGCAGGCGTCTGCCTGCGGATTCTCTTTACTCAATAACTTTTGATTTGTCAAGAATTTTATAAATGATGGGAGCAACCAAGGTGGTTATGATGATTTCAGGAATCATGTATGCTCCGTTATATACTATAGAATAAAATATACTCAGCGCGCTTCCTTGCATGCTGTTCATTACCCAATCACAAAATCCACTCATAAACGAAATTTGTGAAAGACCTGTAGAATCAGCGAAAAACCACTGCGCCCATGCACCAAAGAATATTGCTCCAGATATAATGTGCATCAGGTATCTCAGAAGCATTGCTGCAATTGCTCCAAAGCACAATTGCGCAGTTGGCGTTTTAAGCTTGTCTTTAAATATGCCGCCAATTCCAAGCGCAGTGTAGGCGAGAATATAATCTATAATGCATATGCATATAGCGCTTGGCAGCGCCATTTGTCCTTCACCGGGCAAAAAGAACGCCGACACGGTACCCATGCCTGTGAGCAATTGAAGAACAGAATACACAAAGGCTGACAAAATTCCCCATTTCGTGCCATACATAAAGCCTATGAGTATAACAGGCAGCATCGACACAAGAGTTACAGAGCCGCCAAACGGCAACTGAAACACCTGAATAAGTGATAGAACGAGTGCAAATGCCAATAGCATTGCAGTGGTGACTAACTTTTTGGTTTTCATAATCAAACATCTCCTATATAATTTGTGATGTTTGGGCATTACCTTCGGCTGCATTTTGAGTGGCTTGTTTGTAAATCTGCAGCTTTGACAAACAAAAACGACACACCCAAAAGGTATGCCGAAAAAAGTAAAAATATTTACCTACGTTGGCATTACCCAAATCAGGTTACGGGTCGGAGCAGCATTATGCTCCCTCTCATCCTGCTTGCGCAAGCTCCCC
>JAFYUA010000344.1 GCA_017549745.1 Clostridia bacterium
AATGATGTTGTCTTCTTTTTTCACCCACACATGAATTTCATATTTGCTTTCAGCCGTAGCTTCTCCAATAGAAACAAGCTTTTTGTGCTTCATTATTGCATCTTGTGCGTTTGAAACAAGCTCTCTGATGAAAATGTCGCTGTCAGAATAAAGCCATTTTTTGATAATTGGCAATAAATTGTCTGTGTGCACTGAAATTTTACCTTTTGTCATAATATTATCTCCTTATTTCATTCTAATTAAATATCGTGAAATACCACCGAAAATTGCATATGCAATTTCAGATTGATATTCTTGTGACATTAATTTTGCTTCTTCTTCAGGATTTGAAAGAAATCCGCACTCCACCAACACTGATGGTATTTTACTGTCGTTCAATATGAAAATGTCATTTTTGCTGTCTTTGGCTTCGCGGTAATTTGTGTTGTCGGCAAATTCGGTTATGCTTTGCTGTATAGTTTCTGCAAGCTTTTTGCTTTCGGATGAGTTACCCGGATAAAAAACCTGAGCTCCTTTATACTTTGATTGCTCAAATTTATTCATATGAATGCTGATAAACAAATCTGCTCCGCTATTGTTTTTGAGGTTTTTTCTGTTGGAAAGGTCAGCTCTTTTTATTTCTTTGATTTTGACATTCAGATTATCTGTGACGGCATTGTCATCTTCGCGCGTATATATAACATGTGCTCCGCCCTGCTGAAGATAAGAGCCAAGCTTCTTTGCAATGGCCAGATTTATATCTTTTTCTAAAGTTCCGCTATGTCCAGTTGCGCCACCATCGGGTGAACCATGACCGGGGTCGATGACAACCACCTTTCCAAAAGTTAATGGTGCTGCGGTTTCATTAGTCATTAGCAGTGGATTGAAATTTAACCCAAAAGAAAAAATCAACGCAATGGCAAAAATCAAATTGTATAAAGTCTGTTTTCTTATCACTATCATTTATAACACCTCTCGTTTTGCATATCATATTAATGTTTATGATAAAACGAAAGAGGTAATGCAGATTTTAATCTTGTTTATTCCCGGGTTTTGATTTATATAGTATTTTGGGGAAAACAATTTCTGTGATGCTGAAATTATACGAGCCTGAAATATATGCAGTCACACATGGAATATACATGGCTAAACACACCAATAATCTTGATGAAACATATACATTATCAAGTGTGTCATTAACCAAAGGAAGGAATCCGGAAAATGAAAAATGAAGAAAGGATTCCACAAAAACCAAAATATCATTATTGGTAATATAGGTTAACAATAATATTGTTATGTTTATCACAAAGAATGGCAATGCAATCAATGCACCTTTATATCTTTTTTGTCTGATTATGCTTACGCCATCGTCTAAATGCCTGTTTGCAATTGCAATCTGCTTTCTCTCTTTGTTGCCCAATTGCCAAAATGTAGAATGCAGTGTCCACAAAAACAACCAGGCAGAAAAAAAGCTAAAAAGCATGGGTGGAATTACGCTTATGTAAAAGACCATAGATAACAATGCAAAGAAAATTTGCAAGCCTATACATTCAAAAGGAACAAGCAAATATTTTTTGTTCATAAACTCATCTCCGCTTAAATCAAATTACATACTATTATATAAAAAACAACAAAAAAAATCAAGTGGATGCATAAAAAAACAAACATGATGGTGTTATATTTTCCGTTTAAGTGATAATAATAACAAAAAGAAAAATCAAATTTATCCAATATGGAGGTCATTATGAGAAAATCTTTAATATTAATCATGACAACTTTGCTTATTATAACATTGTGTGCTTGCTCCGGCTCAAACAATTCAGGGGCGTCAGATGCTCATGTGTTTTACTACACCTATAGCGACACATATATCTCGAGCGTGCGTTCTGCACTGAACAAGGCATATCAAAATGAAAATATAGGCTATCATGATTATGACAGCAACGGCAATCAGACTACTCAGACAGAGCAGGTGCAAACTGCTATAACCAAAGGGGCTAAGGCACTTGTGGTTAATATAGTAAACACTGGTTCTGATGATGCAGCAAATGGCATTATTTCACAAGCCAAAAACGCTGGGTTGCCCGTCATTTTCTTCAACCGTGAAGTTTCAGATGCTGCAGTCAACAGCTATGACAAATGTGTGTTCATTGGCACAGATGCGCAGGAATCCGGCCACATGCAGGGCGAAATGATTGGAGAGTATGTGGTGGAAAATTTTGATACCGTCGATATCAACGGTGATGGAAAAATATCTTATATTCTGTTTAAAGGAGAAGAAGGTAACAACGAGGCCATATATCGCACACAGTATGCAGTCGAAGATGCCAACAAGGTGCTCTCTGCTGCCGGCAAAAGTGAACTTGTGTTTTATGATGCAACCAATCCCAATAAATATCTGGTGGACAAAAACGGTCAGTGGTCTGCTGCTGCTGCCAACGAATACATGACTACTGCACTGACTTCATACAATGAAGCAAACAACAATATGATCGAATTGGTAATATGTAATAATGACGGAATGGCAGAAGGTGCAATCACTGCCCTGAATGCTGCCGGATACAACACAGGCAGTGACAAAAAAATTCCGGTGTTTGGTGTTGATGCTACAGATGCGGCAAAAGAGCTTATCAAAAACAATAAAATGACAGGTACTATAAAACAAGATGCAGAGGGAATGGGCAGAGCTATTGCTCTGATCACAAAAAATGCCATAAACGGAAGTGACCTTTTGGCCAACACTGGTGATTTTCATATTGATGAAAATGTTGCCAAGGTTCGTATCCCCTATTCAAAATATATGGGCGAAGAAAAATAATTTTGACAAGCATCAATCGGAGGTCTACAAGTGGATAATATTTTGCTTGAAATGAAAAATATAACAAAAGAATTCCCCGGTGTAAAAGCTCTGGATAATGTAAGCCTGAAAATTCACCGAGGCAGTGTTCATGCCTTAATGGGCGAAAACGGTGCCGGAAAATCCACCCTGATGAAATGCTTGTTTGGCATATATTCCAAAGATAGTGGGCAGATACTTCTTGATGGAAAAGAAGTAAACTTCAAAAATTCAAAAGAAGCTCTTGAAAACGGCGTAGCTATGGTTCATCAGGAACTAAATCAGGCACTGAAAAGAAATGTAATGGACAACATATGGTTAGGGAGATACCCTACTCATCTGGGGTTTGTAACTGATGAACAAAAAATGTATAAAGATACGCTTGAAATTTTTGAATCATTAAATATCAATGTAGACCCCCGGATTGTTATGAGCAAGCTTCCAGTATCGCAAAGACAAATGGTCGAAATCGCCAAGGCAGTTTCCTACGACTCAAAAATAATTGTTTTCGACGAGCCGACATCTTCATTGACAGAGCAAGAGGTTGAACATCTGTTTGCAATAATCAATAAATTGCGCGAAAAGGGCTGTGGAATAATTTATATCTCACACAAGATGGAGGAAATCCTCAAAATTTCTGATTATGTCACAGTTATGCGAGACGGCACCTGGATAGCTACCGAAAAAGCAGATGATCTTGATATGGACAAAATCATTAAGTTGATGGTTGGCCGAGAACTTACAACCCGTTTTCCGCCAAAAAACAATAACATTGGAGAAGTCATATTGGAAGTCAAAGACTTGTCATCAACCTATTCCAATCTAAATAATGTGTCTTTCAATCTGCACAAAGGCGAAATATTGGGTGTTGCCGGTCTGGCGGGCGCAGGCAGAACTGAACTTTTAGAAAACATCTTTGGTATTTCCGAAAGAAAAAGCGGAAGCATAAAGCTCCACGGCAAAGAAATCAATCCTAAAAGTGCCCGACAGGCAATCAGGTCAGGGTTGGCACTGGTTACCGAAGAAAGACGCGCAAACGGCATTTTTGGAATTTTGGACATACTGAACAATACCACCATTTCCAATCTCGAAGATTACAAGGTCAGAAAATTATTTTTGAGCAAAAGAAAGATGAGAAAAGATACTGAATGGTCAATAAAAGCCATGCATATCAAAACCCCTTCCCATGAAACACAAATTCGCACTCTCTCCGGCGGTAATCAGCAAAAAGTAATTTTTGGCAGATGGCTGCTCACTAAGCCGGAAATTCTGATGCTTGACGAGCCCACACGCGGAATTGATGTGGGAGCAAAATACGAAATTTACCAGCTCATTGTACAGCTTGCAAGCAATGGCAAAGGCATAATAATGGTGTCATCAGAAATGCCCGAATTGCTTGGTGTGTGTGACAGGATAATTGTTATGTCAGGCGGTCAGATTGCGGGAGAAGTCAAGGCATCTGATACTACGCAGGAAGAAATCATGACATTAGCAGCAAAATATGTGTAAAGGAGGGAGCTAAATGAACGAAAGGTTTAATATCAAAGCTCCATTTGCAAAGTATGCAGGATTAAGTGGTGCGGACAGAAAGAAAGCAATAACCGAGTTTTTTATTAATAATTCATTGTACATTTTCATGATTCTGGCAATAATTATTATTCAGATTATAAGCCCGCGCTTTCTGTCAGTTCCGTCTATTGTTAATATAATTTCATTGTCTGCCGCGAATTTGCCCATAGCTCTTGGTATAGCCGGATGCATTATCCTCACAGGCACCGACCTGTCAGCAGGACGAATTGTAGGATTGGTGGCTTGTGTATCTGCATCTCTTCTTCAGGAAAGCGGATATGCAAACAAAATGTTTCCTGGTTTAGACACTATGCCGGTATATCTTGTTTTACTTATAGCGTTAGCTATAGGTGGTATAGTGGGTCTTATAAATGGATTTTGCACTGCAAAATTTCACCTCCACCCTTTCATCGTCACCCTTTCAACTCAGCTTGTGGTTTACGGAATACTTCTAATGTATCTTATGAACGGCAACAACAACGGACAATCTATTTCAGGATTGGATATTTCATATAGTTCACTCATAACCGGCAGTATATTGTCAATTGGAACTACTGCAATTCCAAACTTTGTGTGGTATTCTATTGCAATTACGGCAATAATGTGGTTTATATGGAACAAAACCAAATTCGGCAAAAACATGTTCGCTGTAGGTTCTAATCCTGAAGCAGCTAATGTGTCAGGCGTAAATGTTACAGGCACAATAATTGCCGTTTTCACCCTGGCCGGCATAATGTATGGAGTCACAGGCTTTATAGAAGCAGCAAGAATAGGCTCCAACAGTGCCGCAACCGGCCTCAACTATGAGCTCGACGCTATTGCAGCATGCGTTATCGGTGGGGTTTCATTTGTAGGCGGTATAGGCAAAATCAGAGGCGTCATTATTGGTGTTGTACTTCTCAGAATCATATTTGTTGGTCTGACATTTTTGGGAATTGATGCAAATATGCAATATGTCATCAAGGGTCTTATAATATTGATTGCATGCGCTATTGATATGAGAAAATACCTTGTCAGAAAATAAGATGTTCATTAAATGATAAATAAGTCGGATTTTGACTCCGGCTTATTTATTTTTGCCCTCAAACTATTGACTTTTCTTTGTTTTAGGAATATAATGTAAGTTAATATTATTTACACAGGAGGTAACGAAATGAAGATTACATTAAAAGACGATGTCAAAGAATTTCAGCCGGGCATTACGGTGTATGATATCGCAAAATCTATCGGCGATGGATTGGCAAGAGCAGCAACCGGCGGTTTGGTTAACGGCGAGGTAAAAGAGCTCACCCACACCATCACCACCGATTCCAAAGTCGAAATTCTTACCTTCGCTGATGAGCAGGGCAAGCTGATTTTGAGACACACTGCTTCTCATATATTGGCGCAGGCGGTTAAAAGACTTTATCCCGATGTGAAGCTTGCAATCGGTCCTGCAACAGACTCCGGTTTTTATTATGACTTTGATTGTGAGCAAAGCTTCACCAACGAAGATTTGGTAAAAATTGAAGCTGAAATGAAAAAAATCGTCAAAGAGCGCATCAGACTTGAAAGATTTGAACTTCCAAGGCAAGATGCCATTGACTTTATGCAAAAGCGCAATGAGCCTTACAAAGTAGAACTCATCAACGATTTACCCGAAGATGCTGTCATTTCTTTTTATAAACAAGGTGATTTTGTTGACCTCTGCGCAGGTCCTCATTTGTTTGACACATCTGCCGTTAAGGCATTCAAGCTTTTGAGTGTTACCGGCGCTTATTGGAGAGGTAATGAAAAGAACAAAATGCTCCAGCGCATCTATGGCACTGCATACACCTCAAAAGACGACTTAAACGCTCATCTTGAACAGCTTGAAGAAGCAAAGAAGCGTGACCACAATAAGCTCGGTAGAGAGCTTGGATATTTCACCACTGTAGACCTTATTGGTCAGGGGCTTCCTATATTGCTGCCAAAAGGTGCCAGAGTTATGCAAATTCTTCAGAGATTTGTAGAAGACACCGAGCAGAAAAAAGGCTGGCTCCTCACTAAGACTCCATACATGGCAAAAAGCGACCTTTACAAACTGTCAGGTCATTGGGATCACTATCAGGATTCTATGTTCATTCTTGGTGATGAAGAAAAGGACAAAGAAGTTTTCGCACTTCGCCCGATGACATGCCCATTCCAATATCAGGCATATCTGAGCAAAATGCGCAGCTACCGCGATTTGCCTCTCAGATACAATGAAACTTCTACCCTTTTCCGCAAAGAAGCTTCAGGTGAAATGCATGGCCTTATAAGAGTGCGTCAGTTCACAATTTCCGAAGGTCATCTTATGTGCCGCCCCGATCAGCTCGAAGCCGAGTTCAAGTCATGTCTGGAAATGGCTATATATATGCTCAAAACCCTCGGACTCTATGAAGATGTTTCATACAGATTCTCAAAGTGGGATCCCGATGACAGAGATAAATACATTGGAACACAAGAGCAGTGGAATGAATCGCAGGATATGATGGAAAAAATCCTCGAACACTTAGAGATTCCATATAAAGTCGGTGTGGGCGAAGCTGCTTTTTATGGTCCTAAGCTTGACATTCAGATTAAAAATGTATTTGGCAAAGAGGACACTCTCATTACCATTCAGATTGACCAGTTGCTTGCCGAAAAATTTGGTATGGAATATATAGACACCGACGGTGAAAAGAAAAACCCATACATCATCCACAGAACATCAATTGGTTGCTATGAAAGAACACTTGCATTGCTTATTGAAAAATATGCGGGCGCGCTTCCCACATGGATGGCTCCTACCCAGGTTCAGATTATTCCTGTTTCTGAAAAATATTTTGATTATGCACAGAAAGTTAAAGAAGAACTTGAAAATGCAGACCTTCGTGTAGAAGCTGATTTCAGAAACGAAAAATTAGGATATAAGATAAGAGAAGCACAACTCGAAAAAGTTCCATATATGCTGATTGTTGGTGAAAAAGAAGAAGCTGATAACACAGTATCTGTCCGTTCACGCAAAGATGGCGATATGGGCGCAAAAGCACTCAGCGATTTCATTCCTGCTATACTTGCAGAAATCGCTACAAAAGCTCATTAATTTTAATTTCACAAGGCACAGTTTTTACACAAGGCTGTGCCTTGTAATTTCCCGAAGGAAGGATTTAATGCAATGCATCCCATCAAGCACTTCATGGTTATTACAAAGCACAGAAACCAAGTTATAAAGCACTGTGCAAAATGTGGCATATTCTGGCAAGGGCTGAGGCATGACCTATCTAAATACACTCCGACAGAGTTTTGGCAAGGTGCAAAATATTTCATTGGCAGCCGTAGTCCTAATGAAGGTGAAAGAGCAGATAAGGGGTTTTCATCTGCCTGGATGCATCATCAGGGCAGAAACAAGCATCACTTCGAATACTGGAAAGATTACAACCCCGAAACCAGACGGCTTTCTCCCGTTAAAATGCCATACAGATATGTTGTCGAAATGTTTTGTGACCGTGTTGCTGCAAGCAAAATATATCAGGGCTGTCAATATACCGATTCACATCCGCTTGAATATTTCATGAGAGCAAAAACCACCCGTGCCATTCACCCTGAAACATCAGAAGAACTTGAATTTCTTTTAAACGAGCTTGCAAATCATGGCGAAAAACATATATTTAAGATTGTAAAACAAAGAATCAAAGATAAATATGAATATTAAAATAGCCTTGCTAAAAAGCAAGGCTATTTTTTATGAATTGACTTGTGATGCTACAAGACTCTCTCCGCAATAAATCTCTCTGAGACGCGGCTTTTCAATTTTTCCGGTGGCATTACGCGGAACCTGTGCAAATATAATCTTATGCGGTCTCTTGTATCTGGGAAGAGCTTTACAAAATTCTGTTATATCATCTTCTGTGCAAGACACACCATCTTTTATCTGAACAATGGCAGCTGCTATTTCGCCAAGTCTTGAATCGGGCAAACCAATAACTGCAACATCGCTGATGGCTTCGTGGGCTCTGAGGAAATCCTCAATCTGAA
>JAFYUA010000345.1 GCA_017549745.1 Clostridia bacterium
GAAAGAGGGGTAATGGCCTCAAAGATAGAGGTTAATGTATCGGGGCTTACCTGCGTGGATTATTATGTATATGACCGTGCATTCAACTGTGCAAAGCTGCTCCATGGAGCAAACTTTGTGTTTGAAGATGGCAAAGTTAAGATACGAAACGGCAGTCCCACCTCGGTAGGCGGCACGATTTTTGTGGCTGCATATAATGGCAATGAGCTCATTGGCATAAAGCAATTTGAAAATGTGACCGCCGATGCATATGCCGATAGCAAAGATGCATTTGACATTTCAGCTTTTGAAGGGCTTAAATTCAAAATTTTCTATTGCACAGGCAAAGGGGATATGATTCCTCTTACAAAAGCTTATGAAAACTGATGAAATTTTGCAGGATTATACAACAAAATCCGTCATTTTTTTATCCACCAAGAGAACAAAAAATGTGGATAAAGTGAATTAATCTGTGGAAAAGTGGCTTGTTTTTGGCTTAAAACCTACATTTTCACTGATTTTAACGGCAATGTGGATAACTTTTTTGAGTTTGAATTGGAGGTAATTTTATGAATCGTGCCAGTGGGGTACTGATGCATATTTCGTCGCTCTATGGTGATTATTCCATAGGCAGTTTTGGCAAAGAGGCAATCGAATTTGTTGATTTTCTCTCTGATTGCGGATTTTCATATTGGCAGGTGTTGCCTTTTTGCATGATAGACGAATGTAATTCGCCATACAAATCATATTCGGCATTTGGAGGCAATCCGTATTTTGTGGATCTGGAGAGTCTTTTTGCCGAGGGTCTGCTCACTCGCGATGAGCTCGACTCCGCCCGTCAGCAGACTCCCTACAGCTGCGAATATGTGCGATTGTATCACACAAGGGTAGAGCTTCTTGCAAGGGCTGCCGCAAGAGCTGATGATGTGCTCAGAGCAAAAATATCGGATTTTGCAAAGGGAAACCCATACATTGCACAGTTTTGTGAGTTCATGGCACTCAAAAAAGCTAATGGCGAAAAATGCTGGATTCAGTGGGACAATGATGTGCCTGATGCCGAGGCGCAATATGTGTGGCAGTTTATACAATATATGTTCTTTGAGCAGTGGGGCAAAATCAAAGCATATGCCAACAAAAAGGGCATACGCATAATAGGCGACATTCCGTTTTATGTGTCATTTGATTCAGCAGATGTGTGGGGCAATAAGGAGCTTTTTGACCTTCGAGCTGATTTCACAGCGCGAAATGTGGCGGGAGTTCCGCCCGATTATTTCACCGCCGACGGTCAGCTTTGGGGTAACCCACTTTATAACTGGGAGGCTATGGAGCGTGACGGATATGCGTGGTGGTGTGCAAGACTTCGCAACATGTTCACTCTGTTTGACGCAGTGCGCATTGACCATTTCAGAGCCATTGAATCATATTGGAGTGTAGACAGCGGCGAAACCACTGCCAAAAATGGCAAATGGATAAATGGCCCAGGAAAAGCATTTGTGGACAAAATCAACGAAATAAGGGGCGAAAATTTTGTCATTGCTGAGGATCTGGGCATGATAACCGACGAGGTGACAAAGCTGGTTGATTACAGCGGCTTCCCCGGCATGAGAGTGCTGCAGTTTGGCTTTATGGGCGGGGGCGACAATCCCCACAAGCCTCACAACTATCCGCGCAACTCGGTTGCCTACACAGGCACTCACGACAATAACACCCTCCTGGGCTATGTGTGGGAGCTTGCAGAGCACGATAGGGCAGAGCTCATGGAATACTGCGGCCACTTTGGCGACTGGAACTGCGGCTATGACAGCATCATACGCACAGTGTATGCATCGAATGCAGCTCTTGTTATACTTCCCATTCAGGACCTTCTGGGCTATGGCTCCGACACCCGCATCAACATTCCCGGCAAGGCCGACGGCAATTGGCAGTTCCGCATAACGCGCTCTCAGCTTGGTGAAATTAACAGAGAAAAATATAAACGCCTTAATTTCATTTATAAAAGATAACAAAAAATAAGCAAATTTTGTATATAATCGAAATTTATTGTTGACAAAATCCTTTTGTTAGTATATAATTTTAGGTGGTTTGTAATCTAATTGACTTTTATTTGCCGCTCACGCTGGCAATGACGGCACTTAAAATAAAATTCAAAATTTTAAAGTGCAATTGAGGAGGTGTAGCAATATGAAAAGAACATATCAGCCCAACGTTAGACACAGAAGCAAAGTTCACGGCTTCAGAGCAAGAATGAGCACCGCTAACGGCAGAAAGGTTCTCGCTCGCAGAAGATTAAAAGGCAGAAAAGTACTTTCAGCTTAATCTCGCTAAGATCAAGACCACCTTATGTGTGGTCTTTTTTGCCATTTAAAGCTGAAATCCCAAATTCCCGCAGGAGGTAAATTGATATGAAAAATACAGTCAAGCTAAATCGGGAATTTACCTATGCTTACAGAAAAGGCGCCAAAATCGTGACGGGTACTTTGGTTTTTTACTGGTACAAAAATCGTCAGTCCGAAAGTAAGCTGGGACTCACCGTGTCGACTGCACTTGGCGGCTCGGTGGTGCGCAACAGATTAAAAAGGCTCATGCGTGCGGCCTACAGTGCACGCAAGGATGATATCAAAGGCGGCTACAACATCATCATTGCCGCCCGCGCAAAAATGGCAAGGGTGAAATTTTCCCAGGTGGCAGCCGACATGGAATACTGCCTCAAAAAGGCGGAGCTCATATGATGCAAAAGCTTATTTTGTCACTCATAAAATTTTATCAGCGCGCCGTAAGTGTGCGCAAAAAGCCTTGCTGCAGGTTTTATCCCACCTGCTCCGAATATGCCAGACAAGCCGTCACCCGCTATGGTGCGGCAAAGGGGAGCTTTTTGGCAGCAAAGCGAATACTTAAGTGTCATCCTTTTCATTCGGGCGGATATGATCCGCTGAAATAGTACATGGCTCAGATGCAGGAGGTCTACAATGGACATAATCAAGGTGCCAATCGGCTATTTGCTCGATTGGATATATCAGTTCGTAGGGAACTACGGCGGAGCACTCATTTTGTTTACTCTCGTGGTTAAGCTCATATTGCTTCCCCTGAGTTTGAAACAACAAAAATCTATGACAAAAATGCAAAAATTGCAGCCTCAGCTCGCAAAATTGCAGGAAAAATATAAAAACGACCAGAATCTTCTCGGTCAGGAAACCATGAAGCTCTACAAAAAGTATGGCGTAAGCCCTGCAGGCGGATGCTTGCCTTTAATCATTCAGCTTCCCATTCTTTTTGCACTCTACCGCGTAATCTATCAGCCTCTTACCTATATGTGTCATATGGGTGCCGATAAGGTTGCGTCACTTGCCAAGGAATATGGCATTGAGCTTACAAGCCACATGGCTCAGATTGACCTTGCTCAGAAGATTGGCGAAATCAACTTTAATTTCCTCGGTCTTAATCTTGCCAAGACTCCCAGTCTTGCAGCGTGGGCAACTCTCATAATTCCCGTGCTTGCGGCTGTGACAACATATCTTTCAAGCAAGATTACACAGTGGATGAACAAAAAACCCGCCAAAGAAGAAGAACCCAAAAAGCAGGTTCGTATTCTTTCACCTGAGCAAAAGAACACCAATGCAAACTCTGCCGAGGGTATGACCAAGTCGATGTCGGTGATTATGCCGATTTTCACTTTGTGGATTACCTACACTCTCCCCATGGCTATGGGCGTGTATTGGGTAGCTTCCAATGTGTTTTCTGTGGGTCAGACAATTCTCTTAAACGGCTACTATGCAAAGAAATTTGCAGGTGAGCTCGAAGAGGTTGAATGCGAAAGAAAAGAAAAACAGGCTCAGCTTCACGGCAAAAAGAAAAACAGGAGGAACTAAAAAATGACTATAGAAAAAAGTGCAAAAACCAAAGAAGAAGCAATCGCTCTTGCTCTTGCCGAGCTTGGCATAAGCGAAGAAGATGCAGTGATAGAAGTTGTTGAAGAAGGCGCAAAAGGATTTTTGGGTCTTGGCAGCAAGGAAGCTGTTGTAAAGGTGAGCAGCAAAGAATGTGATGGCGGCAAAAAAGCCGAAGAGTTCTTGTCTAAGATTTTTGAGCTCACAGGCGAAGATGTGACCGTGAAGGCAAATGCTGACGGCGACGTGCTCAAGGTGGAACTTTCGGGTCCTGACATGGGCATTGTGATAGGCAAAAGAGGCGAGACCCTCGATGCCCTCCAGCACCTCACAAGCCTTGTTGTGAACAAGGGCGACGGCGAATTTATGAAGGTGTCACTCGATGCCGAGAACTACCGCGAAAAGAGAAACGAAGCTTTGGAGAGCCTTGCTCACAAGCTTGCGGCCAAGGTAATGCGCACACGCCGCAACACCACCTTGGAGCCCATGAATGCATATGAAAGAAGAATCATTCACTCGGCTTTGCAGGATCACGAAGCGGTTACAACCTACAGTGTAGGTCAGGGCATAAACCGCAAGGTTGTTATTGCTCTCAAACGCGACGAGAAATAATCTACTCAAAAAATGCCGCAAATTTTTTGCGGCATTTTTTTTGGAGGAATGAAATATGGATTTGTATTCCACAATTGCAGCAATTTCCACCCCGTATGGCACGGGGGGAATATCGGTCATAAGAATAAGCGGTGCCGACGCTGTGAGCATTGCCGACAAGGTGTTTAAAGCATCTTCGGGCAAAAAGCTTTCAGATGTGCCCACCCATACCATTCATCATGGTCACATAATAGGCTCTGGCGGTAAAAGAATAGACGAGGTGCTTGCCTCGGTGATGAGAGCGCCGCGCACCTTTACGGGCGAGGACACAGTGGAGATAAACTGTCACGGCGGTCTTTTGGTGACAAAGCTCGTGCTTGAGAGAGTTCTCGCCTCAGGCGCTGCAGCTGCCGACAGGGGCGAATTTACCAAAAGAGCTTTTCTCAACGGCAAGCTTGACCTTTGCGAGGCAGAAGCGGTCATTGATGTCATCAACTCCAAGACAAGCCTTGAGCAGGAAATATCGGTCAACAATCTGGGTGGAGCGTTGTCGGACAAAATCAACGCCATACGCGAGAGGATAATCATGCTCTCTGCCAACATTCAGGTGCTCATAGACTATCCCGACGAGGGTCTTGAGCCATTTGGCGATGATGAATTTGCCGCTGAGCTATCCGCCATTGCATCTGAGCTTGACAAGCTATATGCCACATCAGATGCGGGCATGCTTCTGCGTTCGGGCATTGCTGCCGCCATTGCGGGCAAACCTAATGTGGGCAAGTCATCGCTTCTCAATCTGCTCTCGGGTGAGGAAAAGGCCATTGTCACCGATGTTGAGGGCACCACGAGAGATGCCATTGAGGAGTATATCACCATCGGCAATGTAACCTTGCGCCTTGCCGACACCGCCGGCATCAGAGATACCGACGATGTGGTGGAAAAAATAGGCGTGCAAAAATCGATGGAATATATTGACAAGTCGGAGCTTATAATATATATAGCAGATGCGGTGAGCGGACTTGATGAAAGAGACTATGAAATCATCAATTCGCTGAGAGGCAAAAAGACCATAGCTCTCATCAATAAGACCGACTCGGGCTCGGCGATTGATGCAGATGAGCTCAGAAAGCATTTTGAATATGTGATAGAATTTTCGGTCAGGGAAGAAAAGGGAGTAGCTGAGCTTGAAGCGGCAATAGGCGAGCTTTTTGACATGGGCTCCATTGCCAATGACGCAAGTTCCGTCATCACCAATGCCCGCCACCGTGATGCACTCATCAAAGCCAAAACGGCTATCGATTCTGCCATAAATGCTCAGGAATGCGGCATTCCCGTGGACACCACTTTCATTGACCTGGAAGCGGCAGCGAGCGCTCTTGGAGAGATAGTGGGACTCACTGTGGCAGAGGAAATAGTGGACAAGATATTTCACAAATTCTGCATAGGGAAATAGGGGGACATATTAATGAGAAAATCAGTTTCAGTTTTGCTATGTGTGTTGATGCTCTTTGCATCGGTTTCGTTTGCTCATGCAGCCGAGGAGGGCGCGACTGTGCAGCTTAGCACAGCTTTGTCGAAGAGCCTCATGGGCGGTGAGCTTGCCAAGGTTACCTGCGAGATTTCAAATTCGGGCGAGATAGTGGGTGCATGCATTGAACTATACATAGACGGCAATCGCATCGAGGGCGGCTCTGAATATTTTATGCTTGGTGCACACAATAGTGAAAATTTTGACTTCACTGTTCCGTCGGGGCTCGACACTGAATTTCAGCACACCCTTTTGGTGCTCCTGCGCTACGGCAACGGCTCGGAACTTTATAGTGCCAACATATTCACTGTGCAAAAAACGGGTGAAATTTCGATGCAATTTTCGTCGATGCCCCTTGCCATTACCCCGGGGTGGGCGCTTTATTACGGCGTAGAATTTGAAGCTCCCAAGGGCAAGGCTTTCAAGGTGAATGCTTCTGCTTTTGTGCGCGGTGAAAATCTGCCCGATGCTGGCAAAGAACTCATCATAAGAGATGGCATGCAGGAGATTGTGTATGTGAGCGAAAGCTACAATCAGACCGATGCATCAGACTTTGACTTTGTGTACAAGCTAAACTCCGATGGCAAAAATCCCGCCTTTGGCGAGGTGAGCATATCATCACGCAATGAAGAAATCAGAAGGAAAATCACACCCGTGATTTTGCCTGCCACCATTCGCTATAGCACAAACGGCTATTCCTATGCTTCACTCACAGGATATGTCACAACCATAGAGGCAGGCACCAATGTGGAATATCTCAACCCCGACAATCACAATTCCATGAGTGCAGCCAAGGTGAAGCTGCCATCGGGTCTCATTTGCTGGGTGAGTATGGGTGCGGTGAATCTTTCGCAGCAAAATTTCACCATTGCCGACACACTCACCGATTCTGAACGGGAAGCCTTTGTCAATGCAAGCGGATATTCGAGCAAGACCTCATATCTCATATGGGTCAACAAGCAGCGCCAGAGGCTCACAGTGTTCATGGGCTCAAAGGGAACTGGAAAGCCATCAACACCTTCCCTGTTGCCACAGGCAAAAATGCCACCCCGACTCCCACTGTGGTGTGTGAATATAAATACAAAACCCGCTGGGTGACTCCCGACTACACCTGTGACCCCGTGCTTGCGCTCTATGACGGCTATGCAATCCACAATCAGCCCGAAAACCATTCGGGATATGTCATAGACCCCACGATAGGCAATCCTGCATCGGCAGGATGCGTGAGAATGCTCAAAAAAGATGTGAACTGGGTATATTACTATGTGCCCGTTGGCACAACTGTAGTGTTATATTGAAAATAAAAACGGTGATGTAAAAATCATATGATTTTTACATCACCGTTTTTGGTTTTATCAAATCATTTCTTCGGGTCTGAACACTTCGTCGAATTTTTCGGCAGTCAAAAATCCGAGTTCAACGCATGCATCTTTGAGGGAAATATTATCTTCAAATGCTTTCTTTGCAGTTTTTGCGGCATTTTCATAGCCTATGTGAGGATTGAGCGCAGTGACGAGCATCAAAGAATTGTGCAGGTTGTGATGCATCTTTTCTTTGTTTGCCTTTATGCCTGATGCGCAGTTTTTGTCAAATGAACGGATGGCATCTGCCATGAGCCTTGCCGATTGCAGGAAGTTATAGGCGCACACCGGCATGAATACATTGAGCTCAAAGTTGCCCTGTGATGCCGCCATGCCAATTGCAACATCATTGCCCATCACCTGAACGGCAACCATGGTCACAGCTTCGCACTGTGTGGGGTTTACCTTGCCGGGCATGATGGAAGAGCCAGGCTCGTTTTCGGGAATAAAGATTTCGCCAAGACCATCGCGTGGGCCTGATGCAAGCCAGCGCACATCGTTTGCAATCTTCATCATATCAGCTGCAAGAGCCTTTATTGCGCCATGGGCAAACACGAGCTCGTCCTTTGAGGTGAGTGCATGGAATTTGTTGGCTGCGGTCACAAATGGCTTGTGTGTGATGGCTGCCACTTCGCGCGCTACAACCTCGCCGAATGCCTTGGGTGCATTGAGCCCTGTGCCCACTGCAGTTCCGCCGAGGGCAAGCTCATAGAGCGGCTCGATGGAACGAGTGATTAGGTCAATGTCTTTTTCGAGACTTGAGCGCCAACCGCTGATTTCCTGACTGAATGTGATGGGGGTAGCGTCCTGAAGATGAGTGCGTCCGCTTTTTATGATTCCTTGGTTTTCTTCTTCGAGTCTTTTGAATGTGTCTATCAGCTCCCGAACTGCGGGAATGAGCCTGTTTTCCAGCACAAGCACTGCAGCAATGTGCATTGCGGTGGGAAATGTGTCATTTGACGATTGACTCATGTTGACATCATCATTTGGATGAAGAAGTTTTTCTCCTGAAAGCTGATTTCCTCTGCTTGCAATCACTTCGTTGGCGTTCATGTTGGATTGTGTGCCCGAACCCGTTTGCCATACAACAAGGGGAAAATGCTCATTGAGCTTGCCTGCCATGATTTCATCACAGGATGTTTTGATGGCTTCGAGCTTTTCGCTTGTCATTTTTTGGGGGCACAAAGCATGGTTGGCTATGGCCGAAGCTTTTTTGAGTATGCCAAACGCGTGTATGATTTCTGCGGGCATTGTTTCAATGCCTGCACCAATATCAAAATTCTCGTGGCTTCTTTGAGTCTGTGCAGCCCAAAGCTTGTCAGCGGGGACCTTAACTTCACCCATTGAATCGTGTTCTGTGCGATATTTCATGTTAAATTCTTCCTTTTTGAATAGCCGTCGGAATATATCCGACGGCTATGTTTATATTATATTCTTTCCACGCCAATTTTAACCTTTTCGCCATTGATGCTCCATTCTTTTGATGCAGCATTTTCGCAGGCAGTGAGGATTTTATCTGCAAGGACTTCTTCTTTGATGAAGTCGGCATTTTTGCTCATGATAGCGTCAATCTTGTCGTTACCTGAGGAAAGCACCTTGATGTGGTCCATAACCTCAAAGCCCGAATCCTTACGCATGGTCTGGATTTTGCTGATTATCTCGCGCACGAAGCCTTCTTCGATGAGCTCGTCAGAAAGGCGGGTGTCGAGCACAACGGTGATGCCGTTGTCGGTTTCTGATGCAAAGCCTTCAACCTGAGCTGCTTCAATGAGGAGGTCTTCTTTGGTGAGCTCTACTATGGTGCCGTCAAAGTCGAATTTGAGAGCGCCGTTTGCTTCGAGCTCAGCCATTGCGGCGTTGCCGTCGAGCGAGGCGAGGGTTTCTCTGATTTTGCCGAGCACCTTGCCGTATTTGGGACCCACAGTTTTTAGCTGAGGCTTGAAGCTGTAGGTGGTACATTCTTTTACATCATCGGTAAATTCAACCGCTTTCACATTGAGCTCGTCGGCAATGATGTCGGTGAAGAAGGAATCGAGTGCAAAGTCTGCTTTTACATACATCTTGCCTATGGGCTGACGGTTTTTGATACCTGATGCATTACGAGCCGCACGGCCAAGCACAACCACATCGAGCACCTGTTCCATGTGAGCTTCGAGGTCGGCATCGATGAATGAAGCATCGGACTCGGGGAAGTCACAAAGATGCACGCTTTCGGGTGCTGATTTGTCAATGGAGCACACAAGGTTGCGATATATATCCTCTGCCATGAAGGGAATCATGGGTGCGCTGATTTTAACGAGAGTCACCAATGTGGTGTAGAGGGTCATGTAGGCATTGACCTTGTCGGTGGGCATGCCTTTTACCCAGAAGCGCTCGCGGCTTCGTCTTACATACCAGTTGGAAAGCTCGTCAACAAAGCTCTGGAGTGCACGCGCGGTCTCGGTGATTTTGTAGTTTGCAAGGTTGTCGTCCACGGTTTTCACCAAAGTGTTGAGCTTGGAGAGCATCCACTTGTCAAGCACGCTGAGTGTAGATGGGTCGAGGGTATATTTGGTGGCGTCAAATTCGTCGATATTGGCATAGAGCACAAAGAACGCATATGTGTTCCAGAGTGTGCCCATGAATTTGCGCTGACCCTCGGTCACGGCAGCCTTGTGGAAGCGGTTGGGCAGCCAGGGCGCACTGTTGGAGTAAAAATACCATCTGATTGCATCGGCGCCGTGCTCTGCAAGTGCATCAAACGGGTCTACTGCATTGCCCTTTGACTTGGACATTTTCTGACCGTTTTCGTCCTGAACATGGCCGAGCACGATAACATTTTTGTAGGGTGCTTTATTGAAAATGAGGGTGGATATTGCAAGGAGTGAATAGAACCAGCCGCGTGTCTGGTCTACTGCTTCACTGATAAAGTCTGCAGGGAAGTTATCATCAAAGATTTCTTTGTTTTCAAAGGGGTAGTGCCACTGAGCAAAGGGCATTGCGCCAGAGTCAAACCAGCAGTCAATAACCTCAGACACTCTGTGCATTTCGCCGCCGCAATCGGGACATTTTATGGTCACAGCGTCGATGTAGGGGCGGTGGAGCTCTATTTCGTCAGGGCAGTTGTCACTCATGGATTTGAGCTCTTCAATGGAGCCTATAGCATGGCGCTTGCCGCAGCTGCATTCCCATATGTTGAGAGGTGTGCCCCAATATCTGTCACGGCTTACGCCCCAATCTTGCACATTTTTGAGCCAGTCGCCAAAACGGCCTGTGCCTATGCTTTCGGGAATCCAGTTGATTGTGTTGTTGTTGCGGATGAGGTCTTCGCGCACCTCGGTCATCTTGATGAACCAGCTTTCGCGCGCATAATAGATGAGGGGAGTGTCGCATCTCCAGCAGAACGGATAGTCATGCTCAAACTTGGGAGCATCAAAGAGAAGTCCGCGCGCATCGAGGTCCACAAGCACCTTGGGGTCGGCATCTTTCACAAAGAGGCCTGCAAATGGGGTTTCTTCGGTGAGATTGCCCGCAGCATCAACAAACTGCACGAAAGGCAGGTCATATTTGCGGCCAACCTGAGCGTCATCTTCACCAAATGCTGGTGCAATGTGAACGATACCTGTACCGTCAGACATGGTAACATAGCTGTCACATGTCACAAAATGAGCTTTTTTGCCCTGCTTTTCGCATGGAGCTTTCTGACATTCAAAGAGGGGTTCATATTCTTTGTATTCAAGGTCAGCGCCTTTGTAGTTTTCAAGAATTTCATAGGCGTTGCCATCTTCCGAGAGACCGCCGAGCACAGTATCGAGGAGGGCATTTGCCATGTAATAAGTATATCCGTCGGCTGCTTTTACCTTGCAGTAGTCATCATCGGGATTAACACACAGAGCCACATTGGAGGGCAGTGTCCAGGGGGTGGTTGTCCATGCAAGGAAATATGCATCTTCGCCAATCACCTTGAAGCGGACAATGGCAGAGCGCTCTTTTACAGCCTTGTAGCCCTGAGCCACTTCGTGAGATGAAAGCGGAGTTCCGCAGCGGGGGCAGTA
>JAFYUA010000346.1 GCA_017549745.1 Clostridia bacterium
AACAATTCCTCCTTGTATGACATTATGAATATATATGTTCTTTTAAAACTCCCACATAGGGTAGGTCTCTGTACTTTTGGGCATAGTCCAGGCCGTAACCCACAATAAAATAGTCTTCTTCAATGATAAAACCTACATATTCAGCTTCAACATTTTGTTTGCGTCTGGAGGGTTTGTCGATGAAGGTGGCTATTTTAACAGATGCAGGATTTTTTTGCTTTATGTATTCAATCAATCTGGCAATAGTGTATCCACTGTCGATTATGTCTTCCACAATAATAACATCCTTGCCTTCGATATCAAGTGACAAATCTTTTTTTAGCATAAATTCACCACTACTTGATGTGCTGTTACCATATGTGGATACCTGAATGAAATCCACACAACTGTCTATAGTGATTTTTTTTAATAAATCAGCGGTGAACATAAATGAACCGTTGAGAACTGATATGAAAGTAACTTCTTTGCCTTCATAATCCTCAGAGATTTCTTTTCCTAATTCACTTATTCTAAGATTGATTTTTTCTTCGGTAAGCAAAATTTTTTCGCACACATTACGCATGGACATGATGCTATTTCTCCTTTATCATTTGTATTTTTAAAATTTTTTGAGTCGTGTGAGTAACTTTATATAATTCACTGATACGGTAGGGGACAACTGCAACAAGTGTGTCGCCATCGCATAAAATCGGAACTCTATCTCTTTCATCAATCGCAATTTTAAGCTCACAAAAAAGATTTTTGAGCTTTTTTGTGCCATTCATGCCATAAGGAATTATTCTGTCACCATCTCGGCGTGAACGCAAAATTAAATCATTCTCAACTTTGTCATAGTCAATATATAGTGCACTATCATTTTTGAATTCAGCTTTCGGGGCAAAGGTTATTTCACATGTATCAAATTCATTGATCTTTATGCTATCGCCGGGATTTATTTTATATTCAAACGGTTGAGTAACTGATGTACTATTTGACAAAATGATTTTATCAAATGCTATGGTAGCAGTGACCCCCATGGGCATGTTATATCTGTTGCCTGAGCTAAGATGTTGCAGCAAAATGTCAACATGCTTTCCTTCGATGTTTTGAGCACTGCCCAGCAGAAGTGAAAATGCCAGATAAATTATTCGCTTTTTTATTGAAATATGCTGATTATCAAAGATGGTTTTATCTATTATGACATTGCCAGAGTCCTGATACACACAATTTAAGCTTTCCGCCTGAAGCGACATAAATTCATCATCAGACCGTAGTGTTTTGGTGTTTGAAAAAATAGTCCTTACTACAGATGGATTTATCTCTGTCATTGTTTTAATGAGATTGTTTCTCACTTTGTTTCTTGTGTATTCATCACTGAAATTTGTTTTGTCTGTACAATATATAATGCCGTTGGCAGAAAGATATTCTTCAATTTCTTTCCTCTCGATATTGTACATTGGTCTGATAATATTTTTGTTGACCGGCTTTATACCGCAAAGACCATTGAGAGAACATCCTCTTATCATATTTATTATAGTGGTTTCAACACTATCATTCATATTATGCGCTATGGCAATTTTGTTAAACCCATTAGAGTGGCAAAGAGAATTAAAATATTCGTATCTTTTGATTCTGCCTGCATTTTCCTCTGAGGTTTTTAATTCAGAAGCAATAGAAGGAATATCGAAAGAAGTTGTATAAAATACAACATCATACTTTGCACAAATCTTTTTGCAAAATTTCTGGTCTTCATCTGCTTCCTGACCTCTGATGCCGTGGTACACATGAGCAGCATAAAGCTCAAAACCCATGCTTTTTCTGAGGTTACAAAGCCCAACAAGAAGCATAACAGAATCTGCTCCGCCTGATAGACCAACAAGCACTTTGTCGCCTGCTGAAATCATGTTATATTCAATTATATTATTGCGAAATTTGTCAAGAATAGAAAACAAATGTTATTGCATCTCCTTAACATTCTGTTCAATATTAGTGAACCTTGTATATTCACCACGCCAACCAAGCTTCACGGTTCCTGTGCTGCCATGTCTGAATTTTGCGATTATGCACTCGGAAATATTTTTTTCTTGAGAATCTTTGTTGTAATAATCATCTCTGTACAAAAACATAACCATATCTGCATCTTGCTCGATTGCGCCGGAATCTCTGAGATCACTGAGCACAGGGCGATGATCAGAGCGCTGCTCAGAGGCACGGCTAAGCTGCGAAAGACAAATGACAGGAACATTAAGCTCCTTTGCCATTATTTTGAGCAGACGGCTATTGTCAGCCACTTCGTTTTGCCTGCTTTCTTTGTTGTTGCCCTGAATCAGCTGCAAATAGTCGATGATAACAAGACCGAGTTCGCCTTTAAGTTTGAGACGGCGGCATTTTGACTTAATTTCAGTCACTGTTATACCTGCTGTATCGTCCATGTATATAGGTGCACTAAGCAAATGATTGTATGTGGAGGCGAGCTTTCCGATGTCATCCTGACCCACATCGGCTACGCGCATTTTTTCATTGGAAATAAGAGCCTCAGAACACAAAATTCTGTTGGTGAGCTGTTCTTTGCTCATTTCCAGGCTGAATATCGCAACAGGGACTTTTGCATGAAGTGCCGCGTTAGTAGCTATGTTAAGAGCAAAGCTGGTTTTTCCCATGGCGGGTCTTGCTGCTATCAAGATAAGGTCAGATGGCTGAAAACCTGTGGTCTGAAGGTCCAGAATTTTAAATCCGCTGGACACTCCGGTAACCTTTTCTTTATTATGCGCATTTTCTTCGATTCTTGCCAATGTTTCAGGCAATACTTCTTTTATATGTACAAGGTCGTTTGTGGTCTTGTTTTGCAGAATATCAAAAATCTTCTTTTCGGCAGAGCTCAAAATAACCGGCAATTCATCTTTTTGCTCATAGCTTATAGATGCAATGTCATTTCCGGCGTTGATGAGGTTTCTCAAAATAGCCTTATCTTTCACTATTTTGATGTGGTATTTCAGATTTGATGTTGTCGAAACCATCAGTCTGATTTTGGTAAGATATTCAATTCCGCCAACAATATCGAAGTTTGGACCAAGTTGACTTTTAAGTGTTACAAAATCAATAGGCTCAGCTTTATTAGACACTTCAAGCATGGCTTTGTATATAACCCGATGCTGTTCGAGATAAAATTCATCTGCGCGAAGGGTGCTCATAACATCGGGAATACAATCATTATCAAAAATTATAGAGCCAAGTACATATTGTTCTGCTTCCAAGTTGCAGGGCATGCTTCTTATGGTATCGGCTGCCATTGGTCTTTCTCCTTTATTCACTCAAAATACTAACTGTAAGAGTACCTACGATTCCGGGATGGAGTTTTACTTCAACCTTGTGAGTACCCACTGTTTTAATGCCATCGGGCAATACAATCTTCTTTTTGTCTATTGTGAGACCAAACTGTTTATTTATACTTTCGGCAAGCTCTTTACTGGTTATTGAACCAAAAAGTTTTCCGTTGTCTCCGCTTTTCGCGGTGAGCTTTAGATTGATTTGCGAAAGCTTTTGTTTGAGGGCTTCGGCTTTTTCAATCTCTTGTTGTTTTTTAAAGTTTTCAGAGTCTTTTTTACCTTTGTAGTCGTTTATATTAGCATTTGTGGCTTCAATTGCATAACCCTTTGGTATAAGGAAGTTTTTGGCATAGCCGTCACTGATATTTTTTTCTTCGCCTACTTTTCCCTGACCTTTGAGGTCTTTTATAAATATTACTTTCATTTTATAACATCCTTTCAAAAATTTTATCATTCAAAATATTCATCAATTGCAGTTTTCAAAAGCTTGGTAACTTCGTCAACTGTGGTGTCTGTGAGCTGCGCACCTGCAATTGTCATATGACCGCCGCCACCGAGCTTTTCGGTGATGAGCTGAACATTAATGTCACCAAAAGAACGAGCACTGACGATTATTTTATCACCCATATCACAGATTACAAACGAAGAAGATATATCTGTGATATTAAGCAGTTCATCAGCCGCCTGAGCCACAATTGTTTGCATATCTTCGTCATTTTTTGTGCAGGTTGCAATTGCGACCTTGTTCTTGTATGTTGAAGCGTTTTCGATTATAGCCCATTTCTTTACGAAAGTATTGAGGTTAATCTGGAACAGCTTCTTCACTTCGATGGTATCAACGCCCCGTCTTTTAAGATATGAAGCGGCTTCAAAGGTTCTTACACCTGTTTTGAAAGTGAAGTTTTTGGTGTCCATGAATATTCCTGCATAAAGAGCTTCGGCTTCAGATTTTTTCAGCTCCACATCATCGATATACTGAAGAATCTCGGTGATTAATTCACTTGCTGATGAAGCGTATGGCTCGTGATATGTTATGAGCGAATCTTTTATAAAATCTGTGCTTTTGCGGTGATGATCGATTACGATGATGTTTTTGCTCACATCAATCAATGCAGGTTCTTCCACCATGGAATACTTTTGGGTGTCTACAACAAAAAGCAGAGTGTCGGGAGTTATATATTCATTGGCATATGGCTTATTTACGATGATATCATTATATTCGCTTCCATATTTTGATAAAAATCGTTCTACAGTCTGATTGTATGTGTCAAGCAAAATTTTAGCATCTTTGCCAAGCGAGCGAATGATAGAATATAAACCAATGGCAGAGCCAAGCACATCCACATCGGCATATCTGTGACCCATGATTATTATCTGATTGGCATCCTGGATGATTTCTTTCATCGCCTGAGACACAACTCTCGCCTTAACTCTTGTTCGTTTTTCAATCTCTTTGGTCTTTCCGCCATAGAAGTGATATTGTTCATTGTCTTTTATGACAACCTGGTCACCACCACGACCCAGCGCCATATCAAGCGCTGAATAAGCAAAGGCATCGTTTTGCTGAATACCTGAGCCATCGGTGCCTATGCCCACACTGAGAGTAGGGGGCACTTTGTTGCCTGTGAGAATCGATTTAAAATTTTCTGTAAATGAAAAGGCGTCAGCAATCATTTGCTCCAAAGCAGATTTTTGAATATACATGAAAAATCTGTCTTTTTCATATTTTTTGAGTATGCCATTTGCCTCCTGAGCTACAGACTCAAGAGATTCTTCCATGAACGCAGTAAGTTGTGGCTTGTCTGCATTGGGTGTGCCTTGCATAACTTCATCATAATTGTCTATAACAAGTATGCAGCTTACAAATGCCTCGTCATGATATTTAGTTTTTAAAATTTCGTATTTGGTATAATCATACCAGTACAATGCAATATAATAATTTTCATCTTTGCCGCTTGCGTCTGGATGAATTATATCTGCTATAATTCTATAACAGTGGTCATTATGGAAAATTTTATAGCTGAATTTATCATTTGAGGATTTATCTGTTTTGAATTTGTTTATGTCAAATTCGGGGATATAATCTGACAAAGGCAGATTATACAAAAATTCTCTGCCGCAAATATCAGCAAAGCTTTTGTTGTTCCATTCAACAGAGCCATCACTACGCACAATTGTAACCGGAATAGAAAAATCATGAAGAGTTTTGAATGAAGTGTCACCAAGGTCTAGGTTCATGTTGTTGATATATTTGAATATTTTACTCTTTTTGTGATATTTTGCCCAAACATACATCGAGAGTAAAACAAGAAAAATGGCAAACTCAATTAAAGCTGTTTTTACATCATAAAGAGCAGTAACCAATGAAAAAACAAATATCATCCACAAATAATATGAAACATGTAAGGACACTGTTTTAAAGAATTTTTTAAATTGTTTCAAGCAATGTTCACCCCAAAGATAACAAGATTACCATTTAAACATAAATAAACATTATATTACAATTTAGTATTATAACACTAAATCGTGTTTAATACAAGATTTATTTGATAGTTTTAGACATTTTTTATACTATGTATAATTTCTTGTGATGATGGCAATAGTATTATGGGAGATGATATTGAAATGTTTGATAAAATTGCATTGACCATTGTTATCATCGGTGCACTCAACTGGGCTTTCATAGGCGTGTTCGGAATTGACCTTGT
>JAFYUA010000347.1 GCA_017549745.1 Clostridia bacterium
AATCAAAATATGCCTGAGCATAGAGGTCGGTGTTGTCACCGATGATTTTGATGGCGTCTTTGTTGGCACCAACAGTACCGTCGGAACCGAAGCCCCAGAATTTACAACGGGTTGTACCTTCGGGAGCAGCGTTGATTCTTTCGCCAAGCTCAAGTGAAAGGTTGGTAACATCATCAACGATACCGATGGTGAAGCCGTTTTTGGGCTGTGCGGCATCGAGATTAGCAAATACTGCAGCAAGCTGAGTGGGAGTGGTATCCTTGGAACCGAGACCGTAGCGACCGCCAACGATAACGGGAGCATCAGCTTTGCCGAGGAAGAGATTGCAAACATCAAGATAGAGGGGTTCGCCGAGAGCACCGGGTTCTTTGGTTCTGTCGAGAACGGCAATCTTCTTAACTGTTTTGGGGAGTACATCGAAGAAATATTTTGCACTGAAGGGTCTGTAGAGGTGAACCTTAACTACGCCGACCTTCTGACCTGCAGCGTTGAGGTAGTCAACTGTTTCTTCCAAAGCTTCACATACAGAGCCCATAGCAACGATAACTTTTTCTGCATCAGCAGCACCATAGTAATTAAACGGTGCATATTCTCTGCCTGTGATTTTGGAGATTTCTTTCATATAGTCAGCAACCACTTCGGGGAGAGCATCATAATATTTGTTGGCTGCTTCTCTGCCCTGGAAGTAGATGTCGGAGTTCTGAGCTGTACCTCTGAGAACAGGGTGTTCAGGATTGAGGGCACGGTCTTTGAACTCTTTGATTGCATCCATATCAGTAAGATTTTTGAGGTCTTCATAGTCCATAACTTCGATTTTCTGAATTTCGTGAGAAGTTCTGAAACCATCGAAGAAGTGAACGAAGGGAACTCTGCCTTTGATGGAAGCAAGATGTGCAACACCGCCGAGGTCCATTGTCTCCTGAACGGAGCCGGAAGCAAGCATTGCAAAGCCTGTCTGACGGCAAGCCATAACATCCTGATGGTCACCAAAGATGTTGAGCGCGTGAGCAGCTATAGCTCTGGCACTAACATGGAACACACAGGGAAGAAGCTCACCTGCGATTTTGTACATGTTGGGAATCATAAGAAGAAGACCCTGAGATGCTGTGAAAGTAGTAGTCAGAGCACCAGCCTGCAGAGAACCGTGAACTGCACCTGCAGCACCGGCTTCAGACTGCATTTCGACAACATCTACAACTTCGCCGAAAATGTTTTTCTGACCCTGGGCACTCCATTCATCAACAACTTCTGCCATTGTGGATGAAGGTGTGATAGGATAGATAGCTGCAACTTCGGTAAACGCATAGGCGCAATGAGCGGCAGCATTGTTACCATCCATGGTTTTGAATTTCTTTGCCATTTTTTTAACCTCCTGTGAAGATATATAATATAGATATATTAATATATAAACATACGAACTAATTATAGCACATACCAAATCATTTTTCAATGGTTTTTTTACATTTTTTTGACCTGGTAAATCTTTGGCATAAATTCATAATTCAAGTGTGGTCAGATTGAACATTTTATCTGATTATATAAGCAAAAACCGGAGCACTTCTCCACTATTGTGACCAAACAACATTTTATTTTGAACATGAAAGATTTACAAACGAAAAAATGTTGTGTTTTTTGGTTAAATATAGTATAATGAGTTAAATTATGCTGAGAGGCGGTCATTTACAATGCGCGTTGGAATTAACCTATATTCAAAGTGGCCTTTTGCACAGATAATTGATGCTTTTGCCGAATGTGGAATAGACAGAACCTTTGTCTGCATTGAGCACCCTGAGTTTGATGAGGCTATCAAAGCGCTGCGAAGAGCAAATATTGTTGCAGAGAATTTCCACGCCCCTTTCAAAGGGCACAATGCCATATGGCAGAGTGGAGATGAAGGCAACAGAATATTTGAACGCTTTATCAAAAGTGTGGACATTTGTGATGCGCATGGCGTCAGATTGATGGTGGCACATGTGTCAAATGGCAGACCGATGCCCGAAATCAGTGACATAGGTATAGAAAGATTTGACAAAATCATGTCATATGCCAAAAGCAAGGGAATCACAATAGCCTATGAATGTCACAGATATCTGGAAAATGTGAAATTCATCATGGACAGATACCCCGAGGCGGGATTTTGCCTGGACACCTCGCACGAGAATGCATTCACCCCGGGGCAGAGATACATGCCCATGTGGGGACACCGATTGGTTGCAACGCATATCAGCGATAATGAATATGCAGACGATAAAGACATGCACATGCTCCCGTTTGATGGGAACATTGATTTTGAAAAGACTGCACGCGAAATTGCACACTGCGGGCGCGATGTGACTCTTATGCTTGAGGTGAAACCCGACAACCACCCCAGATACAAAGACGTTGCAATAAAAGACTATTATTGCGAAGCTGCCAAAAGAATAAGGAAATTGGCCGCGATGGCAGAAAAAGCAGCACTCGAAGGAGATGTTTAGTTATGAACACTATCAAAATCAATTCAGATAAAGTAAAAATTATAGCGCACAGAGGCCTCAGCGGTATAGAACGCGAGAATACATGTGGCGCATTTGTTGCAGCAGCAAACCGAAGCTATTTTGGAATAGAGACAGACGTGCACGTTACAAAAGACGGCAAGTTTGTTATCATACATGATGAAACCACCGAGAGAGTGACATTGGGACAGTATAATATCAATGTTGAAGAAAATGATTATGATGTGCTTGAAAAAATCATTCTTCCCGATTCAGACGATGTAGCAGACAGAAAAGATGTGAGAATACCTCTTTTACATGAATATCTCAAAATCTGCAAAAGGTATGATAAGATTGCAGTGCTTGAGATTAAAAACCATTTTGAAGAACATCACTTAAAAAGAATGCTGCAAGAAATTGAAAAATTGGGTTATACCGAGAATGTAATTTTCATTTCATTTGACTTTGAAAATTGCGTTAATGTGAAAAAGCTACTTCCTCAAAACACTGTGCAATGGCTGACAAAGCAAGAAATAACAGACGAAATGATAAATAACCTGTGCAAATATAATCTCGGGCTTGACATACACTACAAGCAATTGAATGAAGAAAATGTAAAGCTTTTGCACTCAAACGGAATCAAAGTCAACAGTTGGACATGCGACAATGAAGCTGACGCAGAAACATTGATTTCTTACGGTGTAGACTACATAACCACAAATATACTGGAATAAACATCCTGATTGGAGGCACTCACAATGGCACTTGACGGTACAGTAATTTCTGCTTTGGCAAAAGAATGTGACCAAAAGCTCACGGGAGCGCGAATAGACAAAATCCATCAGCCCGAAAAAGACGAGCTGATTATCTCTGTGCGCACTTTTGGCGGTGCACTGAAGCTCATGTTGTGTGCAAATCCGTCGTTTCCAAGATTTCATATCACAAACGCGGTCAAGGAAAACCCCGAAAAGCCGCCCATGTTTTGCATGCTTCTAAGAAAGCACCTTTCGGGAGGCAAAATATTATATGTGCGTCAGGACGGATTTGAGAGAATTGTGCGCATTGGCATTGAAAGCTATGACGAGATGGGTTATCTCTCGGAAAAAGTGCTCATCATTGAAATAATGGGCAAACACTCCAACATCATCCTTACTGACAGAGACGGCAAAATCCTCGACTCTGTGATACATGTTGACATCTCGGTCAGCAGTGTGAGGCAGGTGCTGCCGGGTCTTAGCTATATGCCACCCCCATCACAGGGTAAGAAAAATCCCCTTGAAGCATCAAGAGATGACATCTCATTTGCACTAAGCCACGATGATTTGCCCATATGGAAGCAGATTTTAGGCACCTATCAGGGCATAAGCCCTCTTGTGGCAAGAGAGGCAGTGTACAGAGCAGTGGGCATGGCAGACATCATGGGCCCCGAAGCCACCAGAGATGACCTTGAAAAAATCGCCGCAAACTTCTATGCAATCATGGAAGATATACGCCGTGGCGAATACAACCCATGCGTGATTTCAGACAAAGAGACCAAAAAGATGGTTGATTTTTGCGCATTTGACATTGCGCAGTATACAGAAGCGGGCAAGGTGGAGCACTATGCATCGGTGAGCGAGGCTGTAGAGAGCTTTTATATCAAAAAGGCTTCGTCTGAAAGCATACGCCAAAAATGCGGCGACCTTTCAAAAACTGTGGCCATCAATCTTGACAGATGCCGCAAAAAGCTCCAGCTTCAGGGTGAAATCCTTGCCAAAGCTGCAAAAAGAGACAAATACAAAATCTACGGCGACCTTATCACTGCAAATATATATCAGATAAGCCAGGGAATGGAAGAAGCCAAGGTCATCAACTTTTATTCAGAAAACGGCGAGGAGGTCACCATACCTTTAAAGACCGACATCTCCCCTGCCAAAAACGCACAAAGATACTATCAGAAATACAACAAGGAAAAAACCGCCGAGGCAGAGACTCTGAAGCAAAAGAAGCTCAACGAAATTGAGATAGACTATCTGGAATCGGTGCAGGAGGCAATAGCCAAAGCTGAAACAAGCGCCGAGATTGTGCAGATAAGAGATGAGCTGATAGAGGAAGGATATCTCAAAAACCGCGGCAGACTGCCAAAGAGAAAAAAGAAAGAGCAGATAGTGCCTATGCACTTTGTGAGCGATGACGGATATGACATATATGTGGGCAAAAACAACAAGCAAAACGACTATGTGACCACAAAGCTTGCCAGAAGCACCGATATATGGTTTCACACCAAGGGCATTCATGGCTCTCACACCATAGTGAAGACCGACGATGCAATGCAGGTGAGTGACGAGACCTATCTGCAAGCTGCCCGCCTTGCCGCATATTACAGCAAGGGCAGAAGCTCAGAGAGTGTGCCTGTGGATTATACCGAGGTGAAAAATGTGAAAAAGCCGTCGGGCGCAAAGCCGGGCATGGTGATATATGTGAGCTACAACACACTCTATGTGACACCCGACGAAGAAGAAGCTGAAAGACTGAAAACCAAATAATTTTTGCCTTATTTGCACATAAATGAGGTCATAAATTCCAAATTATCCGCATATTTCAATAAAATTGAAATTGGGTATTGATTTTTTTGAAAGTGTGTGATATAATCTGTATTACTGATGATTAATTGAGCAATGGAGGTGAGTATATTGCCTAATATCAAATCCGCAAAAAAGAGAGTTAAAGTTATCGCTACCAAAACACTCAGAAACCAGATGATTAAATCTAATCTCAAAACTTGCATAAAGAACTTTGAAGCTCTTGCTGCAAAAGCTGACAAAGCAAATGCTGTTGAAGCTTGCAAATTAGCATTCAAGAGAATCGACCAGGCTGTTGCAAAGGGTATCCTTCACAAAAACACTGCAGCCAGAAAGAAAGCTCAGCTTGCTATAAAGCTCAATAAAATCGGTGCGTAATCTATCCGAGAGTAAACCTTCCCTTGCGGAAGGTTTTTTTGCTTTTGTCACCAAAATAAAAAGATTGCAGAAAATTAATTCTGCAATCTTTTTTGTCATATCAAGTCCTGAGGTCTTTGTGAGGATTTGCTAAAATGATACAAAATAGCTTGTGTAATGCGTTCCGACGCTCTGCCGTCACCATAGGGATTGGCAGTTTTTGCAATTTTGTCATAGGCAGCATTGTCGGTCAGGAGCATGTGTGCCATGTCCTCAATGGTCTGGCGGTCAACTCCGCCCATGAGAACTGTGCCTGCTTCAACGGCTTCGGGGCGCTCGGTTTCATTGCGAAGCACTATGACAGGTTTACCAAGGCTCGGAGCTTCTTCCTGAAGTCCGCCCGAATCGGTCATCACAAGGTAGCAGCGCTGCATAGCATTG